>NZ_JBFULC010000001.1:0-159218 GCF_056400525.1 Stenotrophomonas sp. P5_A9 | reverse complement strand
GCAACGTGGCCATTCCGATCGCGGCGGTGGGGTATTTCAGCTACTTCTTCCCGATTCTGTCCGAGCCGCTGCCGCGCTGCCTGGCGGTGCTGGCGCTGGTGTGGGCCTTGAGCTTTGCCAACGTGATCGGTCCGTCGTTCGTCAGCAAGCTGCAGACGGTGACCACCAGCTTCGCGCTGGTCCCGATCCTGGGCATTGCGATCTTCGGCTGGTTCTTCTTCGACCCAACCATCTTCAAGGGCGCCTACAACGTGTCCGGCGAGTCCAACTTCGGCGCGGTGTCCAGTGCTGCCGCGCTGACCCTGTGGGCGTTCATCGGCGTGGAATCGGCCTCGGTGACCGCCGGCGTAGTGGAGAACCCGGAGAAGAACGTGGCGCGCGCCACCCTGGCCGGTGTATTCCTGGCCGCGGTGGCCTACATCGCCAGCTCCTCGGTGATCATGGGCATGGTGCCCAATGGCGACCTGCAGGTGTCCGATGCGCCGTTCGCGCTGGCTGCGGCCAATGCAGTGGGCGGGTGGGGCGGTGCGCTGGTCAGCCTGTGTGCCTTCGTCGGCGCGGCCGGCTCGCTTGGCGGCTGGATCCTGCTGACCGCGCAGAGCGCAAAGGCTGCCTCCGATGACGGCCTGTTCCCCAGCATCTTCAGCAAGACCAACAAGGACGACGTGCCGGTCAAGGGCGTGCTGATCGTGGCAGTACTGATGACGGTGGCCGTACTGGTCACCTCCACCTCCAAAACCGCCTCGGCGCAGTTCGATGTGATCACCTCGGCCGCCGTGGTGCTGACCCTGCTGCCCTACATCTATTCCTGCGTGGCCTGCTACTTCGTGGTCGAGCGCTCGCACACGTTGGTGCATACCGGCGCGTTCTGGCTGCTGACCAGCGTGACAGTGGTGTACTGCTTGTGGGCGATCTTTGGCTCGTCCGGCAGCATCGTCCAGTACGCCTTCCTGTTCGTGCTGTTCATCACGGTGTTCTATCCGTTCTTCAGCGAAGAGCGGCGCCGCCAGCGCGGTCTGCCCGCGCTCGATTCTGCCGTCCGCGCGACGCTTTCGTGATATTGCCCCAGGAGAATCCCCGTGTACTTCAAGTCCCTTGATTACCCCATCATCGTCATCGACGACGATTACGAGTCACCGCGGATCGGCGGCATCCTGATCCGTGCGCTGGTGGACGAGCTGCGCAAGAGCGACCAGCGCGTGCTGTGTGGCCTGACCCTGGCCGATGCGCAGGCTGGTGCGCGCACCTATGTGGCTGCCTCAGCGGTGCTGATCTCCATCGATGGCACCGAAGAGAATCCCGAGCAGTTCCAGCGTCTGCTTGCCTTCCTGCGCGAGCAGACCGCCCGCCGTGCCAACCTGCCGGTGTTCCTGTACGGCGAGCGGCGCACCATCGAGAAGGTGCCGAGCAAGCTGCTGAAGTTCGTGCACGGCTATATCTTCCTGTTCGAAGATACCAAGAGCTTCATCTCGCGCCAGGTGATGCGTGCGGCCGAAGACTACATGGCCAACCTGCTGCCGCCGTTCTTCAAGGCGTTGATCCACCACACCGCCGAGTCGAATTACTCCTGGCATACGCCTGGGCATGCCGGCGGCGTGGCGTTCACCAAGTCGCCGGTGGGACGTGCGTTCCACCAGTTTTACGGGGAAAACACCCTGCGCAGCGATCTGTCGATCTCGGTGCCGGAGCTGGGCTCGCTGCTGGACCATACCGGCCCGATCAAAGAGGCCGAGAACGAGGCGGCGCGCAACTTCGGTGCCGACCATACCTTCTTCGTCACCAACGGCACTTCCACCGCCAACAAGATCGTCTGGCACGGGACCGTGGGGCGGGGCGATGTGGTGTTCGTGGACCGCAACTGCCACAAATCCCTGCTGCACTCGCTGATCATGACCGGCGGCATCCCGGTGTACTTCACCCCCAGCCGCAACGCGCACGGCATCATCGGGCCGATCAGCCTGGACCAGTTCACCCCCGCGTCGTTGCAGGCGGCCATCGCGGCCAATCCGCTGGCCAGCAAGGCCTACAAGGCCGGTTCCAAGCCGCGCATCGCGGTGGTGACCAATTCCACCTACGACGGGCTGTGCTACAACGCTGAGAAGATCGCCGAGGAAATCGGCAGCGCGGTTGATTTCCTGCATTTCGATGAAGCCTGGTATGCGTATGCGGCCTTCCATCCGTTCTACGAGAACCACTACGGCATGGCCAAGGGCAAGCCGCGCGAGCAGGATGCGATCATCTTCACCACCCATTCCACCCACAAACTGCTGGCCGCGTTCTCACAGGCCTCGATGATCCATGTTCGCAATGCGGCCAGCCGCGCGCTGGACGCCGAGCGTTTCAACGAAGCCTTCATGATGCACACCACCACCAGCCCGCATTACGGGGTGATCGCCGCGTGCGATGTAGCCTCGAAGATGATGGAAGGGGCGGCCGGTGAGTCGCTGGTGCAGGAGATGCACGATGAGGCCATCGCTTTCCGACGCGCGATGCTGCACGTGCGCGAGGACCTGGGCCGCGACGACTGGTGGTTCAGCGTGTGGCAGCCGGACAAGCTGGAACGGTCACTGGCCAAGGGCGATGCACCGGCACCGATGGTGGCCAAGCGGAGCGAATGGTACCTGCAGCCGGATGCACACTGGCACGGGTTCGATGGCCTGGTTGAAGACTATGTGCTGATCGATCCGATCAAGGTGACCCTGCTGACCCCGGGGCTGTCGATCGATGGCGATATCGGCCAGCGCGGCATCCCTGCGGCGGTGCTGAGCAAGTTCCTGTGGACGCGCGGCATCACCGTGGAGAAAACCAACCTGTACTCGGTGCTGTTCCTGTTCTCGATGGGCATCACCAAGGGCAAGTGGAGCACGCTGGTCACCGAGCTGATGGCGTTCAAGGAGCTGTATGACGCCAACGCGCCGCTGACCCGCGCCTTGCCGGGGCTGGCGGCGGACTTCCCGGTGGCGTATGCCGGCTGGGGCCTGCGCGATCTGTGCCAGGCGCTGCACGAATTCAACCGCCAGTTCGCCGTGGCCAAGGTGATGCGCGCGATGTACGTGGACCTGCCCGAGCCGGTGATGACCCCGGCCGAGGCGTACGACCACCTGGTGCGTGGGCAGATCGAGCGGGTGGACATCGAGCAGATCAGCGGGCGCATCGCCGGCACCATGCTGGTGCCGTACCCGCCGGGCATCCCGACGATCATGCCGGGCGAGCGTTTCGGCGCCAGCGATGAGCCGATCATCCAGTCGCTGCGCATCGCCCGCGAGCAGAACGCGCGCTTCCCAGGCTTCGAGTCGGACGTGCACGGGCTTATCATCGACCGCGACGGCGACGTGCCAGGCTACAAGGTGGAGGTGCTGAAGGTCTGACGCCTGCGCGCCGGACCTTCGGCAAGCGATGGATACAGCACGCGAGCAGCGGGTCCTCACGTTTTCCATCGGGGTAACGATGGCGGTCAGCGCCATCGGCTTTGTCGGTGGCCTGCTGGTGGGGTCGCAGGCCATTCTGTTCGACGGCGTCTACAGCCTGGTCGACGTGGCCCTGACCCTGGTGGCGCTGTCGGTGCTGCGGCTGGTGGCGCGGGAGGAAAGCCCGCGCTTCCAGTACGGGTACTGGCACCTTGAACCGATGGTGGAGGCTTTGGGCGGGGCGATCCTGTCGCTGGCCTGCATCTATGCGTTGGCCAATTCGATCATCGGGCTGACCACCGGCGGGCATGAGGTCAAGGCCGGCCCCGCGTTGCTGTGGGCGGCCGTATTGTGCGTGAGCAACCTGGGCATGGCCGCGTTCGTGCGTGCCCGCGCGCAGCAGCTGAAATCGGCGCTGTTGTGGCTGGACGTACGCGCCTGGCTGTTGAGCGGTCTGATGAGCCTGGCGGTGGTGCTGGCGTTTGCGATCGCGCTGCTGCTGCGCGATGGCACGCACGCACACTGGATTCCCTACCTGGACCCGCTGGTGTTGGCGGCGATCAGCGTGGCGGTGCTGCCGGTGCCGTTGCGCAGTGCGTGGAAGGCCATGCGCGAGGTGCTGCAGGTGGCGCCGGATACGCTGGACGCGCGCGTGCAGGCAGTGATGAAGGACTTCGTGGCCGAACACGGCTATCTGGATTTCACCAGCCACGTGGCCAAGATGGGGCGCATGCGCTTCGTCGAGATCCACATCCTGACCCATCCGGAAACGGTGATCGGCAGCATCGGCAATGTGGACCGGCTGCGCGATGACATCGCCGGGCGCCTGGACGCGCGCGGTAGCGAGTTCTGGTTGACCATCGATTTCACCGCCGATCCGGCCTGGACCTGATTCGGCGCGCAGCGCTCAAGGTGGGGACCTCTGGCCCTCACTGGACGTCGAGATGATCGTTGCGTTCTGCGGCAGTGACACCACGAACGGGTAGCGCGGCAGCAGCCAGGGGTAGTCTCGCTCCAACACGGCGTGGGCGTCATCCCGACGGTCGTTGAAGGCCAAGTCGTGCGCCATCACCCGGCGGGCATCCTGCTGGCTCGGCTCGCCCGTCACGACGTACACATCGCCAATGTAGGTGGCCTTGCCGGCCTCGATCGTGATGTGTGGGGCATCGGCCTCGTCCAGGGCCAAGGTCTGACCCTGCCGGTAGAACAGCAGTCCGATGTAATAGCGCCCGGCCTTGATCCGCAGCGAGGTGGTGGGCTCGTTGCAGACGATCACACCCTTGAAACGGTACGGGCCGATCAGCCCCTTGGCCGAGGTGCCAGGCGCGTACAACTGCATGCCGAAGGTGTTATCCGGGCAGTGGCTGGTGGTGATCAGCAGCCCTTCGTCGGGCTTGAGCGTGGCGCTTTCCTTGAGGTTTTGCGGCCCGGCCAGGCAGGGCAGGGCGACCAGCAACAGCAGTGCAGTCCAGACAATTCTCATCCTGAGCTCCCGTGGGGTTCTTCGTGAACGTGCTTTGGCGGGCGTACGACCCGCGCGGATGGCCGGGAGTGCTCGAATCATCCATGACTGCACCGCAGCGTTGCAATGCGCTGCGTTGACCTCAACCGAGGTTRAGGCACGAGACTGCGAACTCACTCCCTGACCAAGTCTTCCCCCATGTTGATCGATACCCCTGTCGCGCCCGCCGGCCTGTTCGGCTTCATCAATCCATCCGGCCTTTACGACCCGAGCGCGAATGGCTATTCGCATGTGGCGGTGGTGCGCCTGCCGGCCCGCGTGATCCATATCGCCGGGCAGGGCGGGGAGACCGCCGATGGCGCGTTGTCGCCCCGCTTCGAGGCGCAGGTCGCCCAGGCGCTGGACAACCTGAGCCTGGCGCTGGCGTCGGCCGGGGCCAGCTTGGCCGACGTGGCCAAGCTCACGGTGCTGGTGGTTGATCACGATCAGGACCGTTTGGGCATCCTGTCCGATCAGATCGGTCGGCGCTGGCCATTGGGGCGTGCCCCGACCTGTACGTTGATCCCGGTACCGCGACTGGCACTGGACGGGATGCTGTTCGAGATCGAGGCGACGGCGTACACCGCGTAAGCAACAATGTTGGCAGTGAATATATGAAGCGTATATGATGCGTATATTCTTCGTATCCAGGGCATCCCCATGGGCATCGTCAACATCGACGACGAACTGCACGACAACCTGCGCCGCGCCAGTGGTGTGTCCGGCCGCTCGATCAATGCCCAGGCCGGCTTCTGGATCAAGATCGGGATGCTGTGCGAGATGAATCCCGGGATGAGTTACCAGGAGATCGTCGGCCGCGAGCTGCGCGCGGCCGGGGTCGAGCCGGGTGCGTTGCGGGTGGCCGAAGCATGATCAAGACCGCTGAAGAGCAGGCGTTGATGCGCGCATCCGGGCGTCTGCTGGCACAGGTGTTCGAGGCGTTGGATACGCTGCCGCTGGAAGGCATGAGCACGCTGCAGGTCAACGACTGGGTGGAACGCTTCATCGTCGATCAGCTGCACGCGCGGCCGGCCAGCAAGGGCCAGTATGGTTTCGCCTACGTGTTGAACAGCTCCATCGACCGGGTGGTCTGCCACGGCGTGCCGTCGGCCGATGACGTCCTGCGCAGCGGCAGCATCGTCAACCTGGACATCACGCTGGAGAAGGACGGCTACATCGCCGACGCCAGCAAGACCTACCTGATCGGCGAGGTGGACTACGCGGCCAAGCGGCTGGTGCGGGTCACCCGCGAGGCGATGTGGAAAGGCATCGGCGTGGTGCGTCCGGGCGCGACGCTGGGCGATATCGGCTTTGCGATCCAGCAGCATGCCAAGGCGCACGGCTACAGCGTGGTCAAGGAGTTCTGCGGGCACGGCATCGGCCGGGAAATGCACGAAGAGCCGCAGGTGCTGCATTACGGTCGCCGCGGCGATGGGCTGGAACTGGAGGAAGGCATGACCTTCACCATCGAGCCGATGATCAACCAGGGCCGCGCGGCCATCGACATGAGCGAGGACGGCTGGACGGTGACCACGCGCGACGGCAAGCTCTCCGCGCAGGCCGAGCATACGGTGCTGGTCACTGCCGATGGGGTGGAGGTGTTGACGCTGCGTGCGGGTGAGCAGACGGGACGCTGATGGCGACCCGGTCGGGCACGACCCGGCGCTAGCCGATGTCGCCGCTGCGCGTGGACACCAGCTTGAGGAAGGCCTCGTTCTGGTAGCGGCTCATGCGCAGCTGCTGGCCGGTATCCATGGTGACCACGTGGTGGCCGTTGAACCAGGGATGGATGGCCTTGACCCGACGCACGTTGACGATCGCCGAGCGGTGCACCCGGGCGAAATGGYGCGGGTCCAGCCGCGCGGCCAACGTCGCCATGGTTTCGCGCAGCTCGTGCACGCGGTCGACCAGGTGGATTTCCACGATGTTGCGCGCGGCCTTGATCCAGACGATGTCGTCCACCGCGATCAGCACCACGTGCTCGTCCACCCGCACCGGAATGCGTTGCAGGTAGTCCTCGCGCTGGCGCAGCGCATCCAGTGCCTGCAGGATCTGCACCGAGGCCTGCGCGCCGACGCCACTGGCGGCCGACAGCCGGTGCTTTGCGCGCTGCAGGGTGGCGGCGAAGCGCTCGCGGCTGAACGGCTTGACCAGGTAATCGATGGCGTTGGCCTCGAAGGCCTTGACCGCGTACTGCTCGTACGCGGTGACGAACACGGTGGCGGGCATGCGCTCGGCACCGATGGTGGCGACCACGTCCATGCCGTTGATGGCCGGCATCTGGATGTCCAGGAACACCAGGTCCGGGGATTGATTGCGGATCGCGGCCACCGCCGAGACCCCATCGCCGCACTCGCCGACGATCTCGATATCGGTATCGTCGCGCAGCAGGCGCACGATCGCGTGGCGCGCGATCGGCTCGTCATCCACCACCAGCGCGGTGAGGGTCATGCCGGCGACAGGCCGGGGTTGAATTCGGGTGCATCCTCGGCGCTCTCCAGCACGCGGAAGGGCACGCGGATGCGGCACACCACGCCTTCGGGCCACATCATGTCCAGGCGCACCTCGGCGGCATCGCCGTAGAGTTCCTGCAGGCGCAATCGCGTGTTGGACATGCCGATGCCATGGCCGGCCGAGGCGGTCGGCTCGGCGGAGAGGGTGCTGTTGCGGTTGCGCACTTCGATGCACAGCGCGTCGCCGTCACGCCGCGCCTCGATCTCGATGGTGTCGCTGCCCACGCGTTGGCCGATGCCATGGCGCAGGGCGTTCTCCACCAGCGGCTGCAGGATCAGGCTCGGGACGGCGCACTCCAGCGTGTCCGGGGCGATGTAGGTGCGGGTGGTGAGGCGGTCCTTGAAGCGCACACGCTGGATGCCCAGGTACAGCTCGATCAGGTCCAGCTCCTGGCGCAGGCTGATTTCCTGGCCGTCGTAGTCCTCCAGGAACGCACGCAGCAGCTCACTCAGGCGCAGCAGCATGTCTTCGGCGGACAGCTTGTCCTCGTCGAGCAGGGTAATGATCGCGTGCAGCGTGTTGAACAGGAAATGCGGCTGCAGCTGCGACTTCAACGCGAGCAGACGCGACTGCGCCAGCTCGGTGGCCAGCTGGCTGGCTTCCAGTTCGCGCCGGGCCTTCTCGGCGTGGAAATGCAGCGCCTGCTGGATCGCAAACAGCGTCCAGTAGGTCAGCAGGCCAATGGCGAAGTGCTGTTCCAGGAAATACCCCAGCTGCTCGGCGAACCCGCTGGGTTCGAACAGGGTGGAGACCAGCGCGCCCAGCACCATCGCGGCGAAGGTGACGCACAGGCTGGCCAGCACCTGCGCGCCCAGACCGTGGAAGCGCAGCGTGCCGCGCACCGGGAAACGTTCGGCCAGGCGGAACACCGTCGGTGCCAGGGCGGCCCAGGTATACCACTGGATCAGCGACCAGCGGGCCAGATCCCAGAACGGCCAGTTGGTGCGGGGCAGGCCGACGTTGATCGCGTTCTGCATGGCGAACACCAGCGCCACCAGCGTCCACAGGGCGATGTAGCGGGACAGGCGGATCTGGGTGCTGCCAAGGCGGATGAGCATGGTCGGTCCTGCGCCGCGGGTGTGCGGCAAGGGGCATCTTAGGCGCGGGGGGAGGGGGCGGGAAGCGCCATGACGGCCCATTACGATTGGCCCGCGCGTGGCGACGATTGGTCCCGGATCGATTGGCGGCGGGCGATGGCCGGTGCCTGATACGGACGTCCTTCACCGCTACGGAGATGCCGCCATGTTCCTGATCCGCCCTGTCCTGATCGCTTCGCTGTGCTTGATCCCGCTGTTGGTGACCGCCCCGGCGCAGGCCGGCGATGCACGTTACCTCGGCCTGCTCAACCGCGCCCACGACAGCGTCGTCGCGCTGGAGGTGGCCCCGGCCGGCAGCGATGCATACGTCGCCCGACCGATCGACAGGCTCGACGGGGGCGGCGGCAGCGCCACCGTGCGCCTGGGCGAGGCCGGCTGCCGGTTCGATGTACGGCTGCAGTTCCGCAATGGCCGGCGCGCGGTCTATCACGGGGTGGATGTGTGCACCGGCGACACGCTGGCGATCGCGCCGCTGCCGCGTGGGCGCGACGATGTGGCCGTGGCCGTGCAGTCGCGCTGAGCGCACCGGTCGTCCGGGCATTGCATCAGAGGGGGGGCGGTGGTTCCGGGGGAGCGCGGATCACGCCGCGACGGGCGCGGCCAGGCCCTCGCGTTCCAGCGCGGTGCGCACCGAGGGGCGGGCCTGCACGCGCTGATACCAGCGCTGCAGATTGGCCAGCGCATCGAAGTGGATGTCGGCCTTGTAGTACGAAGTCAGCCACGCCGCCTGGCCCCAGCCAACCAGTGCGAACAGGTAGGCGTCGGCGACGCTGAAGGTGTCGCCGGTGAGGTAATCGCGTTCGGCCAGTTGCGCGTCGATCCAGGCGACACGTTGCGCGAGCTTCGGCCGTGCGGTGTCCACATACTTGCCGGCGGCGGTGGCGTACAGCAGGGGGATGAATCCCTTGTGGATCTCGGTGGCGAGGAAGCTCAGCCATTCCTGCAGGCGGTAGCGCGCCAGCGTGCCGTTCGCTGGTGCCAGTGCGCTGGCCGGATGCTGGTCGGCGAGGAACTGCAGGATCGCCGCGCCTTCGCGCAGCACGCTGCCGTCGTCCAGTTCCAGCGCCGGCACGTAGCCAAGTGGATTGACCCGCAGGTAGTCATCGCCGTCGGCGGTGCGATGGGTGCGGTGATCGACCTTGACCAGCGTGGCGGCGATGCCGAGTTCGTTGAGCACGATGTGTGCGGCGAGCGAGCAGGCGGCGGGCAGGTAATAGAGCTTCATTGAGGTATCCAGGACGGGGAGGGGGCCTCTGCGTGAGGCGTCCTGCCGCATTCTAGGAGCGCGGTATAAAAACGGAAGAAGGCACTATCCTGTGGTGTAGGTACATAATTGTTACCTCYCGCCTTCTGGACCCTTCGATGAAAGACACCGTCTCCGGCTGCTCGGTGGAAGAAGCCATGCGCCTGCTCGGCGGGCGCTGGCGGCTGCTGATCGCCTCTTACCTGCTCGATGGGCCGAAGCGCTTCAACGATCTGCGCCGCGACATTCCCGCCATTTCCCAGCGCATGCTGACCCTGGACCTGCGTGCACTTGAAGCGGCCGGGCTGGTCAGCCGCACCGTGTATCCGACGGTGCCGGTCAAGGTGGAGTACGCGCTGACCGAGGACGGGCGGCGGTTGCAGCCGGTGGTGGAGGTGATGCAGGTGTTCGGGTTGTGGGTCAAGGCGCGTGCGGCCGTCGTCGATGCGGACGCGGTGCGCTGACCGACGCGTGCATCACGTGCGTGGATTCACTGGTCGGCGGCGGCGGCGGAACGGAACCCGATGACCTTGTCCACGGTGAAGCCGGGCAGCATCGCGCGCAGTTCATCCAGCATCTTCAACCGCGACGCCTCGGCGCTGTCGGCGGGAAGGCCAGCAGCAAGCGCACGCTGGTAGGTGTCCAGCCCCGCCGCCTGCAGCGCCGGTTCGCAGTGCGATGCCGCGGCAAGGGCGATCTCGGTGGCGCTGGCGCTGCTGCGGTAATGCTGCTGGGCGTAGGCGAAATGGCAGTCGAGCAATGCGGTCAGCAGCGGGTCCCGGCTCGGTTCCGGGGTCTGGGCCAGTGCCGTGCTGCCCAGGACGAGGCCGGCAAACAGTGCGATGCAGCAGCGGTGGTGCATGGGGTTTCCTGGTGGGGCTGTCGGGCGTAAGCGCTCAGCGCTGGGGCAGGGTGTCGACCGGCGCCTGCGTGGCCATCAACCCGGCCACCCAGTCGATGAACACCCGCAGTTTGACGCTGACATGCCGGTTCGGCGGAAACGCAACATACAGCGGCATCGGCTCGAGGTGCCAGTCCGCGAACACGCGCACCAGTTCGCCATTGGCCACGTGCGGGGCGGCCATGTAGGTAGGCAGCCATAGCAGGCCCAACCCGGCCACACCGGCGGCGAGATAGGCGTTGCCGTCGTCCAGTGCCAGCCGGTGGCGGCCCTGCACGGTGATGCGTTCTTCGCCACGCTGCATCGTGTAGGGAAGCACCTTGCCGTTGCGCGAGCGCAGGTAGCCGACGATGCGGTGGTGGCTGTCGATCAGGGCGCGCGGGTGGTCGGGGATACCCGCCTGGTTCAGATAGGCCGGTGCCGCGTGGATGCCGGCCTGCAGGTCGCCGATGCGGCGGGCGACCAGCGACTGATCGGTGATCGGGCCGCCGCGGATCACCGCGTCCACGTTCTCACCGATCAGGTCGATGTTGCGATCACTCACGCCCAGATCGAGCTGGATGTCCGGGTAGCGGGCCAGGAAGTCGGGCAGGGCGGGGACCAGCACCAGGCGCGCGAGCGGCGCGGGCACGTCGATGCGCAGGCRTCCGCGTGGCAGGGCGGCGGCGCCGGACAGGCTGGTGTCGGCATCGTCGATGTCGGCCAGCAGGCGCACCACCCGTTCGTAGTACGCCGCGCCGTCAGCGGTGACGTTGACCTGGCGGGTGGTGCGGTTGAGCAGGCGCACCCGCAGCCGCGCCTCCAGTTGCTGGACCAGTTGGGTGACGGTGGTGCGGCTCAGCTGCAGGGTCTGGGCCGCCTTGGTGAAGCTGCCGGTTTCCACCACGCGCACGAAGGCCTGCATTGCATCGAAGCGGTCCATGGGGCGCCTTACGGAGTGGGATTGTTTGGATTCTACAAATAGTGATGGTCGGTCTGGGGCGTTTATCCAGGCCGGCGCGGCCTCTACCGTAGTGGCATCACAACAACGGGCCACCGGCCCGGGAGAAAACGATGGCAACCCGTGACGTGGTCTTTCCGCCTGGCCGGCAGGCCCTGTACGAGCGCAACCGCTATTCGCCGGCGGTGCGTGCCAATGGCTTCCTGTTCGTCTCCGGCCAGGTCGGCAGCCGCGAGGACGGCTCGCCCGAGCCGGTGCTCGAGGACCAGGTGCGGCGTGCGTTCGACAACCTCAACGCGGTACTGGGGGCTGCCGGCTGCACCTTCGAGGACGTAGTCGATGTGACCGTGTTCCTGGTCGATCCGGAGCGGATCTTCGAGCGGGTGTGGGCGATCGTGCCCGAGTACTGGGGCCAGGCGCCGTACCCGACCCTGACCGGGATCGGGGTGACGTGGCTGTATGGGTTCGATGTGGAGATCAAGGTGATTGCAAAGCTGCCGGACTGAGGGCCGTCCGGGCCGTGCGCCGGCCAGAAACGTGGGGCGGTGCCCGGTGGTAGAGCCACGCCATGTGTGGTTGGCAGCGCTCATGACGCGGCAACGGAGGCCAGCCACGCATGGCGTGCCTCTACCGACGCAGTAGGCCTTCACGCGACTGCGCCAGCCCGATGGCGATAGTGCACGGGTCATTCTGCTGCCCCGCGC
This sequence comes from Stenotrophomonas sp. P5_A9, assembly GCF_056400525.1. NCBI lineage: Bacteria > Pseudomonadati > Pseudomonadota > Gammaproteobacteria > Lysobacterales > Lysobacteraceae > Stenotrophomonas > Stenotrophomonas sp. P5_A9. The sequence continues at coordinate 146,911 of NZ_JBFULC010000001.1, read as the reverse complement.
CTACCTACATGCCCCTGATTCCCGAGCGCGTCCAGCGCTGGCCCCGGCCGTGGCGCCTGGCGTTGTTCTCGTTGCTGGCGCTCTACGCGCTGTATCTGATTGCCGGTAACGTGTTCCTCAATACGCCGCTGTTTGATGCGGTCACCAACCGCAAGCCTGAAAAATTCACCATGCAGACCGGGCCGGCGCTCACCGTGCTGCCGGGCCAGGCCATCGTGTGGAACATCCGCATGCGCGGGCAGGCCGGGCATACGGTCTACATCTTCCGCGCCGACCGGGCCAGCGCCTGGATCGATCTGGTGGCGCTGTTCCGCCGCGAGGTACGGATCCCGCGCATCGATGCCACGGGCGTGGAAGCGGACATCCAGCGGGTGGACAAGGCGATTCCGCCACCGCCGCGCAGCGATCGGGGCTGGACGCTGCGTTTCGACGCGATCCACAGTGATTCCATCCGCAGCGGCCAGTTCGGCAAGCTGCTGATCGTGGGGCAAGGGCATGGCAACGTCGGCTTCCTCAAGCAGCTCAAGGGCGGGCCGTCGGAACTGTTCGATTCCACCGCCGGCTTCGAGCAGGCGACAGTCAGTTTCGACGGGGTGAAGGTGCTGGACGAGGCGCATCTTGGCGCACGCTTCCACTTCCCGCGTCACTATCGTGACCAGGCGCCGGGGCTGCGCAAGTTCGAGATCACCTGGGCGCAGCTGCAGATCGATGCGCGCAGCCAGGCGTTGGAAATCGACACCGGCGGCGCGCATGTCAAGGTGGGCAGCGCCCCATCGAACGCGCGGCTCAATGCCGATGTGGTGCTGGACCAGGGCGCGTTGCAGGCCGGCAGCCGGGTGGTGTGGCGGGTGCCGGTGCATGCCGGCATCGATGCCGATGACCGGGGTTTGCTGTCCCTGCAGCTGGATGTGGCGCAGGACATGCGGGTGCAGGCGCGGCTGCCGCGGGATCCGGAAACCGGCAGTGAACTGCATGCCGACCTGCGCGTGACCGGCACGAAGATTCCGTTCCGGGCGCCGGCCGAGCTGCTGCCCCGGTTGTCCGGGCAGGTGCAGGGCGCGTGGAAGTTCGAGTCGTTGAACTGGATCGCCGATCTGTTCGTGCGCAAGCCATGGTTCCACCTGGATGGTGGCGGGCTGCTGGAGGGCGACCTGAAGATCGCCGATGGCCAGCTTGCGCCGGGCAGCACGCTGGACATTCCGCAGGTGGCGGCCGTGGCCGAGGTGGCCGGTGTACGTCTGCGCGGCGATGCCAACGCACACGGCAGCATCGTGGCGGGCGCGCCGGCCCAGGCGCAGCTGGACGTGAAGATTCCGCAGTTCCTGGCCGCGCCGACGAACGCGCCCAAGGCGTTGTTGTTCGATGGGCGCGCGATGGCCCTGACCCTGCGCGGGGACGCCCGCCTGCAGCAGTTGCGTGACGGCATGCGCGCGCGCCTGCGCTTCAAAGATGCGCGGGTGCCGGACCTGACCGCCTACAACCGCTACCTGGGCAACGACAACGTGCGCCTGCTCGGGGGCACCGGCCTGCTCAGCGGCGATGTCGAAATGGATTCCTCCGGTCGTGTTGGCACCGGCCGGGCCGACCTGCGGGGACGCGGTGCGCAGTTGCAGGTGGCTGGCATCGCCATGCGCGGTGATGCACGGCTGAAGGCGCGCGTGCAGCGGGCCGATTTCGATGCCAAACAATTCGACCTGGGCGGTACCACGATCGATCTGCGCAGTATCCGTGTCGGCGATGCGGGCGGTGAAGAGAACTGGTGGGGAACGGTGGTGGTGCGCAAGGGCCATATCGATGCGGCCGCGCCGTTCCAGGTGGATGCCCAAGCCGATCTGCGCCTGCGCGATGCCGGGCCGTTGCTGGGCGTGTTCGCCGAGCGCAGCGCCTATCCACGCTGGGTGCTGGGCCTGCTGGATTCGGGCGAGGTGCAGGCCAGCGGTCAGCTGCGCTGGCGCAGTGGCGAGCTGCGCGTGGAGGATCTGCAGGCCGAGAACGAACGCCTGTCGTTGCGCGCCCGGCTCGACCTTGCACATGCGCAGCGGCGGGGGGATCTGTACCTGCGCTGGGGCGTGCTGGGTGCCGGGATCGAGCTGCAGGGCCAGCAGCGCAAGTGGCACCTGGCGGGCGCGCGCGAGTGGTATGACCAGCAGCCGCGGTTGTTGCCGGCCAGTGGGTCGGCGCCGTAGTTTGGCGGCTTCGGCAGCCACGCATGGCGTGGCTCTACCCGGGTCCGATGCGGTGTTAGGCATGGTCCGGGATGTGGCGTCACGGATCGCAACCCGGCAGCAACGGGGGTAGAGCCACGCCATGCGTGGCTGACGCGGTGTCCGGGTCAGGCATTGCCGCAGGGTGAAGATGCCGATGGCCATCCCATCGCTGGCCGAGCGCATGGTGGGGTGGGCGCCCGCCCGGTAGCGCATTGGCCGGCTGTCACTGCAACTGCAATCCCTGCGCGGCGGTTAGTTGCCCGTCGAGCGGATGCAGGTGGTGGCGGGCCTGCGGACCGTTGCTGTCGAAGCGGCCGAGCAGATGTCCTCGAAGGCGACCTGCTGCATGGCCACGGCGTGGTGGCGCGCTGGTGTGGTCATGGCGTCGCTTCCGGGGCTGGCGCAGGCCAGTAGAAACTGTCCGAGGTAGCGCGCGCGCCGAAGATGGCCTGGCCGACACGGACCACGGTGGCCCCTTCTTCGATGGCCAGGTCGAAATCGCCGGACATGCCCATCGACAACTCGTCCAAGGTAACCCCCTCAGGCAAGGTCGGGCGCAACCGGTCGCGCAGGTCGCGCAGACGCGCGAAGCAGGGGCGGACCAGGGTCGGGTCCGGCGAGAACAGGGCCAGAGTCATCAGCCCGCGCACGCGCAGCCGGGTGAACGCCGGCAACTGCTGCAGGAAGTCGGCGACCGCGATCGGGTCCAGCCCGTACTTGCTGGCTTCACTGGAGGTGTTGACCTGCACGAACACGTCCAGGTCGCGCTGCTCCACTTCCAGCCGTCGGTCCAGGGCCTCGGCCACGCGCAGGCTGTCCAGCGCCTGGAACTCGCTGGCGAAACGCGCCACCTCGCGCGCCTTGTTGGTCTGCAGGTGGCCGATCACCGACCAGCGGATCGGCAGGTCGGCCATGGCCTCGGCCTTGGCCTGTGCCTCCTGCACCTTGTTCTCGCCCAGTTCGTGGCAGCCTGCCTCCCAGGCCAGCCGCAGCCGCGCTTCATCCACGGTCTTGCTTACCGGCAGCAGGCGCACGCTGGATGGCGCGCGGCCAGCGCGGGCGCAGGCGTCGGCGATGCGTGCATGTACGGCTGCGAGGTTGTCGGCGATCTCCGCGGCGGTCGTGGCCTGCGGCCAATCAGGGCGTGGGTTGGACATCGCGTACTCCCGGAAGCTCGGCCGGTATGGTGGCATATCCGCGCGGCCGGATGGCACGCGCACCTCAGGGCGCGCTGGGCGTGCTCGGGCGCACGTAGTGCGATTGGCCGTTGTCGCCGACGAAGATCAGCTCCGGCTTGCCCTGCCATGAGGTGAGCATGGCGCCGGTGCTGTTCTGGTGTTTGAGCACCAGGGTGGCGCCCCGATCCGGGTTGGCGGTGACCTTGAAGACTTCGGTGGTGCCGCTGGCATCGTCCAGGGTGAGCATGGCTTCATCGCCGACATCGGCGGTGCCGTAGCCGCCACGTTCGGAGCCATGGGCGTCGAGCAGGATCATGCCGGACAACGGCGAGGCGCGCGGCCCCTGCGACACCCCCTTGCTCAGCGGATCGGGCACCGGCGCCCCCAGGATCAGCCGGGCCTGGCCGTTGCCGTCCTGGATGACCAGACCGCGCGCGGTGATCACCCGGTCCTCGGCCTGGCTCTGGTGCAGGCGCACAGCGGTCCAGCCGGAAACAACCAGGGCAAGGCTGGAGACGATCAGTGTGGTGACGGTAAGTGCGCGGGACAAAGGCGGCTCCAGATCCTTGGAAGGCAGCGACAATACCGGACGGGCCGATGGGGACACCAGTCGGGAAAGTCTGCAATTGCGGTGATCGTGAAGTGGATCACGCGCTGCGCGCGGGCACTCAGTGGAAGTCGCGGCTGCGTGTACGCACGCCGTCGATCAGGGCATCGATGTTGTACATCTGCCGCACGATCAGGTGCTGCACGCCGTCCACGCGTTCGAGGCGGCCGTCGATCTGCATCATCTGCGCTTCGACCAGCACGCGGTGCTGGCGGTCGGCGATCTTGCGCCAGACCACGGCATTGACCATGCCGCATTCGTCTTCCAGGGTGAGGAAGGTGACCCCGCTGGCGGTCTGCGGGCGCTGGCGCATGCGCACCAGCCCGGCAAAACGCACGCTGCGCCCGTGCGGCAACGCGGCCAGTTCGTCCGAGCGCTGGCAGCGGCGCTGGCGCAGTTGCGGGCGGATGAAGGACACCATGTGCCGGCCGAGCGTGGTGCCGGTGCTGTTGTAATCGGCCTGCATGTCCTCCAAAGCGCTGGGCAGCGGCAACGGCACGCTGGCTTCGACGGTGGCGCGCGCGGTGTCGAACAGCGGCAGCGGTTTTTCCACGCCGGACACTTCCCAGCGCGCGCGATGGCGATGCCCGCTCAGGCCTTTCAATGCGCCGGCGTCGGCAAGCAGGCCCTGGTGGCGACGGTCCAGCCGCGCGCGTTGGCTGAGATCGGCCACGCTCTCGAACGGCAGCCGTGCGCGTGCCTGCACCAGCGCGGTGGCCACGTCTTCGCTGAAGCCGTCGATCAGGCGCAGGCCCAGGCGGATGCCGAACGGCCGCCCGGGTGCGGTGGGCGCCACCAGCGTGCAGTCCCAGTCGCTGTGGCGCACATCCACCGGCAGCACCGGCACGCCATGGCGGCGCGCGTCCTGCAGGATCTGGTCGGGCGTGTAGAAGCCCAACGGCTGGCTGTTGATCAGGCTGGCGGCGAATGCGGAGGGATGGTGGCACTTGAGCCAGCAGCTGACATAGGTGATCAACGCGAAGCTGGCCGCGTGGCTCTCCGGGAAACCGTAGCTGCCGAAGCCCTTGATCTGTTCGAACAGGCGCTCGCCGTATTCGCGGCTGTGGCCATGGGCGGCCATGCCGGTGAGCAGCTTGTCGCGGTGCGGCTCCAGCCCGCCATGGCGCTTCCACGCCGCCATCGAGCGGCGCAGTGCATCGGCCTCGCCGGGGCTGAAGCCGGCGGCGGCGACCGCCAGTTGCATCACCTGTTCCTGGAACAGCGGCACGCCCAGGGTGCGCTTGAAGACCTTCTCCAGCGCGGGCGGGTAGTCGATCTCCTCGATGCCTTCTTCCTTGAGCTTCTTGCGCCGGTTCAGGTACGGATGGACCATGTCGCCCTGGATCGGGCCGGGGCGCACGATCGCCACTTCGATCACCAGGTCGTAGAAGCAGCGCGGCTGCATGCGCGGCAGCATCGCCATCTGTGCGCGCGATTCGATCTGGAACACGCCCAGGGTGTCGGCGCGGCAGATCATGTCGTAGGTGGGGCCATCGCCGGAGGGAATATCGGCCATGCCCATCTTCGGCGCGCCATGCGCGTGCAGCATGGCCAGGCATTTGCGCACGGCGGTGAGCATGCCCAGCGCCAGGCAGTCGACCTTCATCAGCCCGGTGGCGTCCAGGTCGTCCTTGTCCCACTGGATCACGGTGCGATCGGCCATGGCCGCGTTCTCCACTGGCACCAGCGTGGACAGGGGGTGTTCGGAAATCACGAAACCGCCCGGGTGCTGGGACAGGTGGCGCGGAAAATCGACCAGTTCGCTGGTCAATGCCACCACCCGCCGCATCAACGGCGTGTCCGGGTCGAAGCCACGCTCGCGCAGGGCCTCGGGCAGGGGTTCGTGGCTGCTCCAGCGGTCCAGGCACGCGGCCAGTTCGTTGACCTGGTCCGGCGGCAGGCCGAGCACGCGGGCCACGTCGCGCACCGCGCTGCGGCCGCGGTAGCTGATGGCCACGGCGGTGAGCGCGGCGCGTTCGCGGCCATAGCGGTTGAACACGTACTGCAGCACTTCCTCGCGGCGCTCGTGTTCGAAATCGATGTCGATGTCCGGCGGTTCGTCGCGCTCGGCGGAAATGAAGCGCTCGAACAGCAGCTCCATGTCGCTGGGGTCGATCTCGGTCACGCCCAGCACGTAGCACACCGACGAATTGGCCGCCGAGCCGCGGCCCTGGCACAGGATCTGCTGGCGGCGCGCGAAGCGCACGATGTCGTGCACGGTCAGGAAGTAGGACTCGTACTGCTTGGTGTGGATCAGGTGCAGTTCGTGTTCTATCTGCGCGCGCTGCTTGGCGGTGGCACCGCTTTTCCAGCGCCATTGCATGCCTTCCTCGACCAGCGTGCGCAGCCAGCTGGCCGGATCGTGCCCGGCCGGGATCAGTTCGCGCGGGTAGGTGTAGTGCAGCTGTTTGAGGTCGAAGTGGCAGCGTTCGGCGATGCGCAGGGTTTCGGCCAGCAACGCGGGCGGGTACAGCGCGGCCAGCGCCTGGCGGGTGCGCAGGTGGCGCTCGCCGTTGGGAAACAGCCGCCAGCCGGCATCGGCGATGGTGCAGTGGTGGCGTATCGCGGTGAGGGTGTCCTGCAGGGCGCGGCGGCGGCGGACGTGCATGTGCACATCACCGCTTGCCACCAGCGGGAGGGCGTGTTCGTCGCCGAAACGTTGCAGCGTCGCCAGGCGTTGCGCATCGTCGGCCTCACGGTGCAGCTCCACCGCCAGCCATAGCCGCTGCGCGAAGCGCGCCTGCAGCCAGGCGGCATCCTCTGCCGTGGGCGTGCGGTCCAGCCACAGGCACAGCAGGCTGGCCGGCAGCGCATCGAAGTCCTCGCGCACGCAGCGGTACTCGCCCTTGGGCGCGCGCCGGCGGCAGGTGGTGATCAGCTGGCACAGGCCGGCGTAGGCGGCCAGGTCGGTGCATAGCAGCACCAGCCTGGGGCCGTCCTCGATCTGGAACTCGGCGCCGGTGATCAACGCCAGGTCGTGTTTCTTCGCGGCCTGCCAGGCGCGCACGATGCCGGCCAGCGAGCATTCGTCGGTGATCGCCAGCGCGCGGTAGCCCTGGCCCTTGGCGCGGGCGAACAGTTCCTCGGCGATGGACGCGCCACGCTGGAAACTGAAGGCCGACAGGCAGTGCAGTTCGGCGTAGTCGGGCAGGGCGGTGCTCATGCGAACCAGCCGTGCAGCATCCACGGGCCGCCGCGCGTGTCGGCACTGGTATAGGCCCAGCCACGCTGGCCCTGCGCGGTTTCCACCACGTAGTAGTCGCGGCGGATATCGCCTTCGTCCCACCAGCCCGATTCGATCCGTTCGGGGCCGGACAGGATGCGCAGGTGCGGATCGAGCAGCGGTTGCGGGCGCGGCAGCAGCCAGCCCGGGCGTAGGGGCAGCGGCGGCGGCGGGCCTTTGGGCGCGCCGTGCGCATCGCCGCTGGCCCGTTCCGGGCGGTGCTCGGCACGCAGTCCCAGGCCCTGCACGGCATCGTCGCCGAGGCGCGCGCRCAGGCGTTCGCGCACCTGTTCCCAGGGCATCGCCTGTTGCGGGCGCGGGTCGAACAGGTCGCGCGCGGCCGGCACGAACGGTGGCAGGTGCTCGGCCTGCAGGCGCAGGCCACGGCTGCCGGCCGGCAGCTGCAGGTGGTCCACGCGGTTGCGGGCCAGCTCGAACAGCATCGCCGCATCGCGCTCGGGCGCGAGCAGGCCGATGCTCAGGCAGGTGTCCGGGTGCTGGTCGTGTTCGAACCACAGGTCGAAACGCTGCACCCCGCCATCGCGCGAACACAGGAACGCGGCCAGGTCGCCGGTCAGGCGACGCAGCGGGAACAGCAGGGCCTGGGTGGACTCGATTTCGTAATCGAACTCGATGCGCGCATCGAAGCGGTCCGGTGGCTGGAAATAGCGTAACGGCGGCGTACTGATTCCGCGCAGCGCGTCCAGGTGGGCCAGCACCTGGGGCGGGAAACGCCGGGCCAGGCTCTCGCGCGGCAGCTGGAAGGCCGCGCCCAGCGTGCGCAGGCCCGAGCGCGCCAATACCGTGACCGCCTCGGCGGGCAGGCCGCTGCGTTCGATCGGGAGCTGCGCCAGGGTGGCGTCCAGTTGGCTGGCGTCCACGCCCAGCCGTGCATGCGCGCGAGTCAGTACCCAGGCCGCATGTGGATTGGGCGCGGCAACCAGGCGATGGCGGAAACCGAGGTCCTTCAAGCCATCGCAGAGACGCTTTTCGATCGCCGGCCAATCGCCGAACAGCGCGCGGCTGGCGCCGATCTCCAGCGCCAGCGCGTGCGGGAAGGCCAGGCTGACCTGCGAGCTGATGCCGTACAGCCAGCTGGCCAGCAGGTGCCGGGTGGCCTGTTCGGCGCGCGGGTCATGTTCAACGGTGAGCATGTCGCGGGTGAGTACCTGCGCGGCCGAAAGCAGCATGCCGCGACGCAACCCCAATTGGCGGGCCGACGGGCTCACCGCATGCAGCACGCGGCGCTGCGCCGGGCCGCTGAGCAGCACCAGCGGCACCGACGGATCGGGCTGCTGGCGCAGGGCGGCATCCAGCGCCAGCTGTGGCAACAAGAGGCAGGCCCAGTGCACGGCGGCCGCTCAATGCGCCAGCGACAGCGGCAAGGGCTGCGCCGGGGCCATGCCGCCGCGACACTTGAGCACGCGTACCTGGCCGTTTTGCAGTTGCAGGCGCAGCGGCGCCGGTGAACTGTTGCGCGCCTGGCGCAGGTCGCGGAAGGCAAACCCCAGGCACTGGCCGGTTTCGGCGGCCACCTGCAGCCGGCGCAGGGCGCGGTCGTCGGCCTGCTGCGGCCAGCACAGCACGGCGGCGCAGGCCGCAGAGCGCAGGCACTGTTCGGCGGCCCACAGGGCATCGCGCGGGGCTGCCCGCACCACCTGCACCTGGTTCAAGGCCAGCCCGGCACCGGCCCAGCCGGGTGCATGCGGCAGGTAGGGCGGGGCAATCAGCACGATGGTCTGCTGCTGCTGGCTCAGCCGCGCCAGGGTCGGCCAGACCAACGCCAGCTCGCCGTGCCCCGGCGCGGCCAGCAGCACCTCCGACAGCGCCGCCGGCGGCCAGCCGCCGCCGGGCAGGCGGGCGTCCAGCGCCGGGTGGCCGGTAGGGTGCGGGGCCGTGGCCGGCGGCGTGGCCTGCGGCCTGCCGCGCCAGACCTGCCGGCTTTCCAGCAACTGGTCCAGGGCCAGTACCGCGCCCATCAGCGCACCTCCCGAAGGGGCTGGCGCAGGCAGGCGGGGGCGGCAAGGCGGGGCATGGCGGGCAGTATCGGCAGGGTCGGTGTCAGGGGCTGAGACCGACAATCCTACCGGCAATTAGTAAAAATGCTAACGATTCGCGCGACGGCAGTTTGAACGCAGCCGGGGTGATGAATGCTTCAGCCAGTGGCCTGCCCGCCGCTTCAGCGGCCGTGGGGGTCAAGTCGATGTGGAGGGCATGGAAGGCCGCACCGGCGGCCGCGGCGGGATGCGCGGTTTGTTCAAGCCCGGCCGCGCCATTGTCGCGAGCATGGCCGCTCCTTTGTATGGAGCAGGTCGATGAAGCGATGGTGGTTGGCGTTGTATGCGCCGGGAATGCTGCTTGGATGCGTGGGAATGGCCACGTGGTGGGTGGGGTATGCAGCGGGATCGGCCCTGTGGCTGCTGCCGGGGTTGGTGCTGGCCATCGCCGTGTCGTGGCTGGCCGAGCGCTGCTGGCCGTATGACCCGGCCTTCAACGCACGCCAGGGCGATGCGGGCCGCGATGCCGTCCACGCGCTGGTGAATGAAGGGTTGAACCTGCTGGCGATCGGTGCGATTCCGCTGGTGGCCACGTGGGTGCCGTGGCAGCTGTGGCCGACGCACTGGAGTGTTGTGGCGCAGGTGGTGCTGGCGATCGTCGCCGCGGACCTGGGCATCACCCTGGTGCATTACGCCAGCCATCGCTGGGCCTGGCTGTGGCGGTTGCATGCGGTCCACCACAGCGTGACCCGCATGTATGGGTTCAACGGATTGATGAAGCACCCGCTGCACCAGACGGCCGAAGCCTTGGGCGGGGTGCTGCCGCTGCTGTTGCTGGGCATGCCGTACCCGGTGGCGGCGGTGCTGGCCTTCGCCATTGCCATCCAGCTGCTGCTGCAGCACTCCAACGTGGACATGCGGCCGGGCTGGCTGGGCAAGGTGATGGCATGGGCCCCGCTGCATCGGTTCCACCATATGCGCTATGGCACGGCCGGCGACGTCAATTTCGGGCTGTTCCTGACCGTCTGGGACCATCTGCTGGGCACCGCGTTTGATGCGGACTACCGGATGCGGGTGGACGATCTGGGCATCGGCAGCCAGCCGGATTATCCCAAGGATTACCCAGGGCAGCTGCTGGCCCCGTTCCGTGCATTGCCGCATGGGGAGGCACCGCCGCCGCCGCCGGGGCTGGAGCGGTCGTCGCGGTAGTGCTGCAGGTGCAGGCGTGACAGATGCTCGGCACGCACGCCGAACATGCGCCGCAGGCTGCGCGAAAAATGGGCCAGGTCGGCGAAGCCGGCGGCATGGGCGCAGGCGGTGAGGCTGTGGTCCTCCATCACCAGGACCAGGGCCTGGCGCAGCCTGCGCCACAGCACCAGGCCGCGCAGCGATACCGCCAGGTCCTGCTGGAAGCGGCGGTGCAACTGGCTCTCGGACAGGTGCGCGGCCGCTGCGATGGTCGTGGCCGCGACGCGTTCGGGCAAGTGCGCATCCAGCGCAGACAACGCTGCCTGCAGCCGTCGGTCCAGCGGTGTGCGGGCGATCAGGGTCGACAGGCAGGGCAGCAGTGCCACCGGATCGCAGGGGAGCTGCGGCAGCTGGGCCTGCAGATGCGCCAGGTCGACATGGCTGGGTTCCAGCCACAGCGTGCAGCCGCGCGCGGGGACGGCAAGCACGGCATGTGACTGGAAGGAGGGCAGCAGCATGCGCGGCCCGGACCGCATGCCGTCTTCGTCCTCTATCGTCCACTGTCCGGTGTCAGCCAGCAGGATCTGATGCGCGTAGTGGGCATGGGCACCGGTGGCGCCGGCATGGCCCTGCAGCAGGGCGAAATGCGCACCGAGCAGCAACGTGCCGGTCCAGCGTTGCTCGTTCACCACCACCACCGCATTCTGCGCATCATCACGTCGACATGGCAGGGTTGCCTGTGTCCAACAGGGTAGCGGAAACACGGTCGCCGCCCCATCGCAACGCTCACCGGGAACGACGCAGGGCCGCCCATAGGCCCAGGGCAAGCAACGAGACGCACCCGCCTGCGATGCACACACCGCTCCACCCGTAGCTTGCATACATCGCGCTGCCCAGCACCGCACCCAACCCGCTGCCGGCGGCATAGAACAGCATGTAGGCGGCGATCACCTGTGCCTGCGCGTGCGGCGCGGCGGCCAGGATCAGGCTCTGGTTGGTGACATGCAGGGCCTGCACCGCCAGATCGAGCAGCAGCACGCCCAGCACCAGCCAGCCCAGGTGCAGCGACAGCCCCGCCAGCGGCGCCCAGCTCAGCAGCAACAACAGCAACGCCGCGCCGGTCACGCGTTCGGCATGGCCTTGATCGCTCCAGTGCCCGCTGCGTGAAGCGGCCAGCGCACCGAGCAGGCCGACCAGCGCGAATGCGCCGATCGCGGTGTGGTCGAGCGCATGCGGCGGTGCGCTCAGGGGCAGCGCCATGCTGCTCCAGAACAGCCCGAACGCAACGAACATCAGCAAGCCCAGCACGCCGCGCCGGCGCAGCACCGGTTGCTGGCGCAGCAGTGCGAACAGGGACAGCTGCGGCGTTGCGGCCGGTATCGGCAAACGTGGCAGGCGCACCCACAGCAGCACGCCGCTGACCACCATCAGCGCGGCCGACAGCAGGTAGACCGCGCGCCACCCGGCCAGGTCGGCAACGCCACCGGCCACCACCCGCGCCAGCAGCAACCCGATCACCACCCCGGCCTGGGCGGCACCCACTACGCGGCCGCGCTCGTGCGGATCGGCGGCGGCGGCCGCGTAGGCGATCAGGCCCTGGGTCATCGCGGTGCCGAGCAGACCCAGCGCGAGCATGCCCAGCAACAACGCCAGCGGGTTGCCGGCGCAGGCGACGCCGAGCAGGGCCAGCACCAGCGCCGCGTTCTGCACCGCCATCAGGCGGCGCCGGTCGCGGCGGTCGCCCAGCGGCACCAGCCACAGCAGGGCCAGCACCGAGCCGAGCTGGGTAGCGGCGATCACCACGCCGATCCGCGCGGTGCCGATGTGCAGGTCCGCTGCCAGCGCATCCAACAGGGGCTGGGCGTAGTAGACGTTGGCCACGCTGAGCCCGGCGGCACAGGCGAACAACAGCAGCAGGGGCGTGGCGGTACGGGGCAGGGAGGCGGCATGCGACATGCGGTGGTCTCAAATTAGAACCAGTTGATTCTGGCGCACGCGGTTCTAAAATRAAACCACTTCTGGAGGGCCCGCCATGAATGACGATCCGAACCTGACCTGCCCGGTGGCGCGCGCGCTGGACGTGGTGGGCGATCGCTGGTCGCTGCTGATCGTGCGCGACGCCTTCGACGGCGTGTGCCGTTTCAGCGATTTCCAACGCAGCCTGGGCATGTCGCGCAGCATGCTCAGCCAGCGCCTGCAGGCCTTGCAGGACTCCGGCGTGCTGGCACAGCAGGCGGCGGCCGATGGCAGCCGTTACCAGGACTATGTGCTGACTACGCAGGGCCGGGCGCTGTTCCCGCTGGTGGTGGCGCTGCGGCAATGGGGCGAGGGCTTCCTGTTCGCCGAAGGTGAACCGCGTTCGCAGTTGCTGACGCTCACCGAGGGCCGTGAACTGGCCCCGCTGCTGCCGCGCGACGCAGACGGGCAGGTGCTGGAGCCGACGGCCACCCACGTGGTGAAGCCCCCGGCAGGGTGATCGCAAGCCGCCGCACGCGCCTGCGAATCTGAACACGCTGTTGACAGGCATGAACAGGGTGGACGACTCTTCACCGGATGGGTGCCGCCTGCGGCGCCCACCGGACAGCATGGCTGTATCGACGGGCGGAGGGGCCTGGTCGTAGCTGCGTTGCCCCGGGTAGTACCCGATACCGGCCTGCAAAGGCCGGGATCCGCCATCTTGGCGCTGCACCCTTCTGCGGCACGACTCCCTGGATTTTTTGCGTAAGCAAAGGTGTTTCGCCCGCTCATGAAAACGATTTCAAAGCCACTGGCCCTGACGGCCGCCATCACGCTCTCGCTCGCCGCTTCGGCCTGGGCATCCTCGCCGAAGGTCGCCGACAGCGGCGATGCCTTCACCGTGCTCAGCCTGGAACAGGCGCCGGACTGGCTCGATGCCAAGGACGTCGCCGCGCAGTTGCAGGCCCTGAACGTGGACGCGCTGACCATCGGCAACGTGCACCGTGCCGCCGATACGGCTGAAAGCAGCCGCGCGCCGGATCCGCTGGAAGCGCTGGCCGACCAGCTGGGCTACACCTATCGTTTCGTCAGCGCCGATCCGGCCTCGGCCGAGCGCCGCGGCAGCATCGTGATCTCGCGCCTGCCGGTGGAAGCGGCTTCCGGCATCGAAGCCCCGGGCCTGAACTACCTGCGCTTGAACGACGGCCGCCACGTGGTGGCGCTGTATACCCGCACCGCCGATGGCGACGCGACGGGCGCCGCGTTCAAGGCGCTGGTCGATGCATCGCGCGTGGGCGCCCCGGCGGTCCTGCTGGGCGCCGATGAGGCCGGCGCACGCGCGGCCGGCTTCGAGGCGCGTGGTGAGGACACCTATTCCAATGGTTTCCAGTCCGCCTCCCGCACGTCGGTGAAGCTGCGCCTGGATGCCGGCAAGACCGCGCTCAAGGGCACGCTGCTGACGTTGGACTACGCCGCCCCGGTCGGTGGCGACACGCCGTGGATGGATACCTCGCTCAACGCCGATGCACGCGCCCGCCTGATCGTGGCGAAGATGACCGACGATGAGAAGTTCCAGATGCTGCACAGCTACTTCGGGCTGGGCAAGGATGGCGGGCCGTTGCCGGAAGGCGCGGTCGGTTCGGCCGGTTTCGTGCCGGGCGTGGCGCGGCTGGGCATTCCGTCGCAGCAGTCGGCCGATGCCGGCGTGGGCGTGACCAACCCGGGCGGCATCCGCAAGGGAGACCACGCCACGGCGATGCCGTCCGGTCCGTCCACCGCGTCCAGCTGGAACCCGGAAGTGGCCTTCGCCGGTGGCGCCACCATGGGCCGCGAGGCCTGGCAGCAGCGCTTCAACATCCTGCTGGCCGGCAGCGTCAACCTGCAGCGCGATCCGCGCAATGGCCGCAACTTCGAGTACGCCGGCGAAGACCCGCTGCTGGCCGGTCGCCTGGTCGGCGAGTCGATCCGTGGCGTGCAGAGCCAGCACGTCATGTCGACGATGAAGCATTTCGCGCTCAACGACATGGAAACCTCGCGCAATTTCCACAGCGCCGAGATCGGCGAGCAGGCCATGCGTGAATCGGACCTGCTGGCCTTCGAGATCGCACTGGACATCGGCAAGCCCGGCTCGGTGATGTGCTCCTACAACCGCATCAACGGCACCTACGGCTGCGAGCACGATTACCTGATGAACCAGGTGCTCAAGCAGGAATGGAAGTTCCCCGGTTTCGTGATGTCCGATTGGGGCGGCGTGCACAGCGGTTCGAAGGCGGCACTGGCCGGCCTGGACCAGCAGTCGGCCGGTGAAGTGTTCGACAAGGCGGTGTTCTTCGATGAACCGCTGCGCCTGGCCGTGGCCGGTGGCGTGGTGCCGCGCGCCCGTTTGGACGACATGGTCAGCCGGATCCTGCGTGCGATGTTCGCCAACGGCAACTTCGACGTGCCGCCGCAGCACCAGCCGATCGACGATGACGCCGGCTTCGCGGCCGCCCAGCGCACCGTGGAAGAAGGCAGCGTGCTGCTGCGCAATGCCAACAACGTGTTGCCGCTGGGCCCGGAGGTCAAGCGCATCGTGATCATCGGTGGCCACGCCGACAAGGGCGTGATCGGTGGCGGTGGTTCGTCGATGGTCGGCTGGACCGCCAAGGGCACCAACGCGGTACCGGGCGTGCTGCCGACCACCTGGCCGGGTCCGGTGATCTTCCACCCGTCCTCGCCGCTGGAAGCGCTGCGCGCCGAGCGCCCGGACGCCAGCATCGAATACGTGGATGGCCGCAACGTGGCCGCCGCCGCGCGCGCTGCCGCCGCGGCGGATGTGGCGATCGTGTTTGCAACGCAGTGGTCGGCCGAGTCGGTCGATCTGCCGCACATGAAACTGCCCGACAACCAGGACGCGCTGATCGCCGGGGTGGCCAAGGCCAACCCGAAGACGGTGGTGGTGCTGGAAACCAACGGCCCGGTCGAGCTGCCGTGGCTGCAGCAGGTGCCGGCGGTGCTGCAGGCGTGGTACCCGGGCATCCGTGGCGGCGAAGGCATTGCCGCGCTGCTGACCGGCAAGGTCAATCCGTCCGGCCGCCTGCCGGTGACATGGCCGGTGGATGCCAGCCAGCTGCCGCGCCCGGAAGTGAACGGGCTGGGCTTCAATCCGAAGCACAAGCCGGACGACACCATCGACTACAACATCGAAGGCGCCAACGTCGGCTACAAGTGGTTCGCCGCCAAGGGCCTGGTGCCGCAGTTCGCGTTCGGCCATGGCCTGTCGTACACGCAGTTCAGCTACGACAACCTGAGCGCCACCTCGATGGGCCAGCGCCTGGTCGCCACCGTGGATATCCGCAATACCGGCAAGGTCGCCGGCGCGGACGTGGCGCAGCTGTACCTGAAGATGCCCGATGGCAGCACCACCCCGATCCGCCTGATCGGTTTCCAGAAGGTGATGCTGCAGCCGGGCGAGTCGCGCCGGATCCGCATCGAAGCCGAACCGAAGACGCTGGCCAGCTTCGATACCGCCGACAAGCAGTGGAAGATCGCTGAAGGCCGTTACGAACTGCAGCTGTCGCGCTCGGCCAGCGAGCCGCTGCAGACCACGCCGATCGTGTTGAGCGGTGGTGTGGTGCGCTGAGCAAGGCAGGTACCGGCCAACGGTCGGTACCTACCGATGCGGGACGGCCAACGGCCGGCACCGACCGGTCCCGGCGTCCGGGCAGGTCACGACCGCTGGTCGTGCCTGCCGTCGGGTTCACCCCGGCAGATGCTGGCGCAGGTGCGCCAGCAGCAACTGCACCCGGCGCGAGGGATGCGCGGTGTTGGGAAACACCGCATACACGCCCTGGCGCGGGAAGCGATGCCCACGCAGGATCGGCAGCAGCCGGCCTGCGGCGAGGTCATCGGCGATCAACCACTGCGGCAACACCGTCGCCCCGGCCCCGGCCAGCGCGAAGGCGCGCAGCGTGGACGCATTGTCCACGGTGACCACCGCGTCGGCCGGATTGCTGGCAAACAGCTGATCGCTGCCATCGGGCGCGATCAGGGGCAGGTCGGCCAGGCGGGGATAACCCAGCCGAGGCAGCGTGCGTACCCAGTCCGGGCTGTCGCGCGCGGCCGCATCGGGCAACGCAGACAACAGTGACGGCGCGGCCACCGCGCACAACGCATGCTCGTCCAGCAGGGTGGCGCGCAGTTCCGAATCGGCCATGCGCCCGAGCCGGATCGCCAGGTCGAAGCGCTCGGGAATCAGGTCGGCATGCGTCGGCGAGGTCGACAGGTGCAGGCGCAGCTGCGGGTGCTGGGCGCGGAATGTTTCCAGCAGCGGCACCAGCCTGGCGCTGGCGTATTCGGGTGTGGTGGTCAGGCGCAGCGTGCCGCGCAGCTGCTGTTGTTCGCTGCGGGCTTCCTCGATGGCCTGCTCGGCGGTGGCCAGCATGGCCACGCAATGCTGGTGGAAGCGCTCGCCGGCCTCGGTGAGTGCCAGGCTGCGGGTGTTGCGCACCAGCAGGGTGACGCCCAGCTCCTGTTCCAGCCGTTTGAGGTTAAAGCTCACCACCGCCTTGCTGTGGCCCAGCTGTTGCGCGGCTGCGGTGAGGCTGCCGGCATCGACCACGGCTTTGAAGATCTCGAAGCGGTCCAGGCTGACCATCGCCTTGCCTTTGAATGTCAAAAATAATTTGACAGTCTTGCATCGGATGCTCGGTTTATCCAGCGCTTCCCGGCGCGCATGCTACGCCCTCGTCAACGGAGCGCGCCATGACCTACCGGGCCAAAGTGGAAGGGCTGTACCTGCTCGGGTTCTCGCTGGACCTGGTCAACATGTTCATCGGCAACGTCGCCTATCCGGCGCTTGCGGCCGAGCTGCATGCCTCGGTGCCGCAGCTGGCGTGGATCGGCAACGCCTACATGCTCGGGCTGACGCTGGTGATTCCATTGGGTGGCTGGTTGGCCGCGCGGCTGGGCGAACGGGTGCTGCTGTGCCTGTCGCTGGGCGTATTCGCGCTGGCGGCGATCCTGGCCGGCAGCGCGCCGACCATCGAGGCGCTGATCGGCTGGCGGTTGCTGCAGGGCCTCGGTGGTGGGTTGTTGATTCCGGTCGGACAGGCCATGGCTTACCGGCATTGCCCGCCGGCCGAACGGGGTCGGTTGACCGCGCGGATCATGGCGGTCGCGCTGCTGGTGCCGGCGCTGTCGCCCGCGCTGGGCGGCTGGCTGGTGGGGCTGGGATCGTGGCGCTGGGTGCTGTGGGCCAGCGTTCCACTGGCGATGCTGGCCCTGGTGCTGGCGGCGATGTGGATCCGGCCCGAAGCGAGGCTGGCGTTGCCGCGCCTGGATCGACGCGGGCTGGTGCTGGGCTCGCTGGGCCTGAGCCTGCTGCTGGTGGCCTTGAGCCTGATCGCCGAAGCGCAGCAGCGCGCGCAGGGCATTGCGCTGCTGGCAGCGGCCGCAGGCATTCTGATCGTCTATGCACGCACCGCCCGGCACACCGCGCAGCCGGTGCTGCAGTGGACGTTGCTGCGGCATCCTTCGCTGCGGCTGGCGATGTTGATCTACCTGCTGGTGCCGGGCACCTTCATCGGGACCCAACTGGTGGCGACGTTGCTGCTCAGTCGGCTCGGCTACAGCCCGGCCAGCATCGGCGGCTTCATGCTGCCGTGGGCGCTGGCTTCGGCGTGTGCTATTGCCACCACCCGTAGCGCGCTGCCGCGGATCGGCCCACGCGTGCTGCTCAGTGCCGGCATGGTCTGCCAGGCTGCGGGCATCGCGCTGCTGCTGGGCGTGCAGCCCTCGCAACCGCTGCTGGCGGTGCTGGCGTTCGCGCTGATGGGCCTGGGCGGCAGCCTGTGCAGCAGCACCGCACAGACGCTGGCGTTCCAGGGCCTGGCGCATGAAGAACTGATGCCGGGCAGCGCGTTGTGGAATCTCAATCGCCAGCTCAGCTTCTGCCTGGCCGCCGCACTGCTGGCGTGCGTGCTGGGTGCATTGACCGCCGTGCTGCCCGAGCGCGCGTTTTTCCTCACGCTGCTGCTGGCCAGCGGCATGACCCTGCTGCCACTGCCGCTGCTGTGGCGGATACCGGCAGCGTCCCTTTCCCTGCGAGCCAATCCCACATGACCCCTGCACAGACCGAACGTTCCCACGCCGCCTTCGATGAGGTGCGCATGCTGCACGTGCTGATCGAAGACTGGTTCAACGCGCGCCTGCCGGCCAGTGATCTGGAACGGCTGCTGGCACGTTTCAACGACGACTTCAGCATGGTCGGCATCGGCGGAGTGCGCCTGGACAAGCCGGCACTGGCGCGCTTCTTCGCGGGCGCGCATGGACGGCGGGCAGGCCTGCGCATCGAGGTGGCCGAGTTGGCGGCGATCGCGCTGCCGGGCGGTGCCTGTGCGGTGCGCTACCGCGAAGACCATACCGACCATGCCGGGGTAGCGACCCGGCGCGAAGCGCTGGCAGTGCTGGTCGCCGGACACGACGGTGGGCTGCAGTGGGCGGCTTTGCAGGAAACGTCGGTTGGCGCATGAATGCGCGCAATGGCGACCTTTGGCACCTACCCGGGCCGTGCGCCCGGCGCTAGGCTGCAAAGGTTCGTCGCCACCATCTGCCGGGAGAGAGCCCATGCGTGTCCGTGTCGTGCCTGTCGTGCTGTTGAGTTTCATGGTTGCCGCCAGCGTGTCGGCGCAGACCTCGCCGATGACCCCGGACATCCCGGCCAAGGGCTTCGTGACGCCGACCGCGCACGATGACTACGACAAGCGCGTGGTGATGGTGCCGATGCGCGACGGCACAAAGCTCTACACGGTGATCGTGGTGCCCAAAGGCGCCAAGAATGCCCCGATCCTGCTGACCCGCACCCCGTACGACGCGGCCAACCGCGCCAAGCGCATCGACTCGCCGCACATGCGTGACATCCTGCCCCAGGGCGATGAGGTGTTCGTCGACGGCGGCTATATCCGCGTGTTCCAGGACATCCGCGGCAAGTACGGTTCCGAAGGCGATTACGTGATGACCCGGCCGCTGCGCGGGCCGCTCAACCCTACCAAGGTCGACCATGCCACCGATGCGTGGGACACCATCGACTGGCTGGTCAAGCACGTGCCCGAAAGCAACGGCAAGGTCGGCATGCTGGGGTCCTCGTATGAAGGCTTCACCGTGGTGATGGCGTTGACCAACCCGCATCCGGCGTTGAAGGTGGCCGCGCCGCAGAGCCCGATGATCGATGGCTGGATGGGCGATGACTGGCTCAACTACGGTGCCTTCCGCCAGGTCAACTTCGGCTACTTCACCGGCCAGCTGGCCAAGCGCGGCAAGGGACCGGCGATTCCCAGCGTGGGCTACGACGACTACACCACTTTCCTGCGCGCCGGGTCGGCCGGCGACTATGCCAAGGCCAACGGACTGGACCAGTTGCCGTGGTGGCACAAGCTCATCGAACACCCGGCCTACGACGCGTTCTGGCAGGCGCAGGCGCTGGATGCGCAGATGGCCAAAACGCCGCTGAAGGTGCCGACCATGTGGCTGCAGGGCCTCTGGGACCAGGAAGACATGTGGGGCGCGGTGCACAGCTATGCGGCCATGGAACCGCGCGACAGCAGCAACACGCTCAACTACCTGGTGATGGGCCCGTGGCGGCACAGCCAAGTGAACTACGACGGCAGCAATCTGGGCGCGCTCAAGTTCGACGGCGATACCGCGCTGCAGTTCCGCCGCGACGTGCTCAAGCCGTTCTTCGACCAGTACCTGGTGGATGGCGCGGCCAAGGCCGATACGCCGCCGGTGCTGATCTACAACACCGGCGAAAACCACTGGGACAAGCTGCAGCAGTGGCCGCGCACCGCCGCACAGTCCAAACCGCTGTACCTGCGTGCTGGAGGCAAGCTGTCGTTCCAGGCGCCGCAGCCGGGTGAGGCGAACTACGAGGCCTACGTGTCCGATCCGGCCAAGCCGGTGCCGTTCGTGCCGCGCCCGGTGCGCTTCGCCGACCGCGACATGTGGACCAGCTGGTTGGTCAAGGACCAGCGTTTCGTGGACGGGCGCACGGACGTGCTGACCTTCGTCAGTGAACCGCTCACCGAGCCGCTTCGCATCGGCGGGGCACCGCAGGTGAACCTGGCGGCGGCCACCAGTGGCAGCGATGCCGACTGGGTGGTGAAACTGATCGACGTCTATCCCGACCAGACACCGTCCACGCCCGAGATGGGCGGCTACGAGCTGGCGGTATCCATGGCGATCTTCCGTGGGCGCTACCGGGAGAGCTTCAGCGATCCAAAGGCGATCGCAAGCAATCAGGTGCTGGATTACAGATTCGGCCTGCCGACGGCCAACCATGTGTTCCAGCCCGGTCATCGGGTGATGGTGCAGGTGCAATCGAGCCTGTTCCCGCTGTACGACCGCAACCCGCAGACCTTCGTGCCCAACATCTACCTGGCCAGGCCGGGCGATTACCAGAAGGCCACGCAGCAGGTGTGGCATGCACCACAGCAGGCAAGCTTCATTTCGCTGCCGGTGTATTGAGCGCTGCAGGGCCCGCCGCCGGTTGGCGTCCGATGACGCTGTGATCGATCCGGTAGTGCCGGCCGCTGGCCGGCTCCTCGTGATCCTGGAAAGAGATTCGAGGCGCCGAGCAACCGTCGGCGCTATCGGAATTGCAGGCGGCCACGACGCATTGCATTGCATCGGCCACCCCCAGGCGCTAGCGTGCAGCTCCGCTGTTGATTGATGTGATCCATGAAACGGATAGTCGGGTTGTGCGCGCTGTTGTCGCTGGCGACCGGCGTGCAGGCCGCGCCGGCGGAGACATTCTCTGCGCTGGCGCATAATTTTTCCGCCGAGGCGCTGATCGATGTCGATGGGCGGCTGCGGGTGGCGCCCAACGGTGCGCGACTGCAGCGGCTGTCCGCGGATCGCTGGCTGCGCATGCAGGGCGAGGGCACGCCGCAGCAGTGGTTCGATGACGCCGGCACGCTGCTGCGCGAGGACCCGGGATATATCGAATACGGTGAACGCTTCGCGCTGCCTGGGCAGCCTGCGGATCAGCCGTTGTGGCAAGCCTTCCTGATGGATGCCGAGGGCGTGCGACGTGGCCATGCCGTGGTGAATGCGCTCGGGCAGGTGCGTTGGCCAGCATTGCAGGAGGGCCAATGGCAGCCGCTGGCGGTACCCGACCGGGTGCTGTGGAATGCCAACGCGGGGCCGTTGCGCTTCTTCGACATGGCTGGACACGAGGTCATGGCGATGGACGAGCACGCCTGGCAGTGGGTGGCCGGGCCGTTCCCGGGGCGCCCTGTCTACGTATTCTGCGGTGCCCGGGACGGCGCAACGTGTCAGGTGCAGGACGAGCGGGGCAAGGTGCTGTTCGTCGATGACATCGATGCGCTGCTGCCGGTGAGCGATGGCGGTTGGTGGCTGCGGCAGCGCGACCTTTGGCGGCGGGTGGATGCGCGGGGACGGTCGCTGGATGCCGCGCGCTACCAGCAGGGCGGGTTGTATCCGCGCTTCCGGCAGTACGGCGGCAGTGCCGGCCGGCGTGACTGGCCCGGGGAGGTCACGCGCTACGCCACGGGGAGCGAGCAGGACACGCCCGAGCGTGGCTGGCTGCTGGCCGACGGACGCTTCCAGCCGCTGCCTACGCAGGACCGCCGCTACCGACGGGACTACTGCGGCGGGCGCTGGTGGATCGGTGACGCGGACCGCAGCGGACCTCCGCAGGCGGTGACCGATGCGGTCGCTGCGGTGTTCGACGCGCCGGATGAGGCGACGCGGCAGGCGCCGCCGTGGCGGGTGCGCCCGGCGGACGGATCGCGTCGCGCGGCGGTGCTCGACTGCGCGGGACGGACCCTGTTCGCGCCGTCGAACGTGGTCGATCTCGACGCGGTTGGCGGTGGGGTGCTGGGTACCCTGGCGGGCGAGCGTTCGCCCCGGCTGTGGTGGAACGGCGGCGCCGCACACACGGTGCCTGCGGGGCTTGCGATCGACGATGATCATGTGGCGCCGCCGCTGCTGCTGCTGTGGGACCACGTTGCAGGGCAGAACCGGCTATACAACCTGCAGAGCGGCAAGGTGGTCGGGCGCGCCTTCAGCGGGGTAGAGCATCTGGATGCACGCCGGCTGGTGTTCCGCCGCGATGGGCAGCAGGGCCTGATGCTGGCCGATGGCAGCGAGCCGCTGGCCCAGACCTTTCTGGAGGTTCTGCCGTGGGGCGAAGACCGCACCTGGACGCGGCGTTACCTGGAGGATGGGGGAGAGGAGCTGACGTTGCTGGACGCCGACTACCACGTATTGATGCGACGACGGTTGCTGTTCACCGGCGTGACGTTGGAAACGACGTGGCGCGGCGCTGTCCAGGGCCAGGCGGTGGCTCGCGTCAACCTGGGAACGATGCAGTTGGTCGATGGCCCCTATTTCGTCCAGCAATGGCTGGACCGGAACGGGCAGGTGCTGGTCAGCGATATCAGTTGCCCGGCGCCTGGCGATGAGGTGCTTGCGGGCGGCGCAGGGGTGCTGTTGGGCAAGGGATGGCGGGTGGATAGTACGCCGCGGCAGCCGTGCAGATTGCCGGATGCGTTGATGCCGGTGCTGCGGGGCGGCGATGTGACGCCAGCGATGCGGTAGTGCCGGCCGCTGGCCGGCTCCTCATGAGCGTGGACGGATGTCCGAGGAGCCGACCAACGGTCGGCTCTACCAGGACAGCCGGTCAGCGTCGGCATCACCCAAGGCAGCCGACCGGCGTCGGCATTACGCGAGGCAGCCGACCAACGGTCGGCTCTACGGCGGTTACGAGCCTGACACGCTCGGGTAGTCGGTGTAGCCGTGCGACCCGCCGCCGTACAGCGTGTCCGGGTCCAGCTCGGACAAGGCGACGCCCAGGCGGAAGCGCTCGACGAGGTCGGGGTTGGCGATGAACGGACGGCCGAAGGCGATCACATCGGCGTAGCCCGAGGCGATGGCCGCTTCGGCGGTGTCCTTGGTGTAGCCGTTGTTGGCGATCCACGCGCCCTTGAACTTCGCGCGCAGCGCCTGGTAGTCGAACGCGATGTTGTCGCGCGGGCCGCCGGTGGCGCCCTCGATGACATGGATGAAGGCCAGCGGACCGATCGCGTCCAGACGCTCGACGGCGCGTTCGAACAGCGGCTGCGGTTGCGAGTCGTGGGCGTCGTTGGCCGGGGTCACCGGCGACAGGCGCACACCGGTGCGTTCGGCGCCGATTTCCGAGGCAATCGCACGGACCACTTCATCGAGCAGGCGCGTACGGTTCTCGATGCTGCCGCCATATTCGTCAGTGCGCTGGTTGCTGCCGTCCCGCAGGAACTGGTCGATCAGGTAGCCGTTTGCGGCGTGCACTTCCACGCCGTCGAAACCGGCGGTGATGGCATTGCGTGCGGCCTGGCGGTAATCCTGGATCAGCGCTGGAATCTCCGACAGCTCCAGTGCGCGTGGCACCGAAACGTCTTCAAAGCCCTTGGCGGTGAAGGTCTTGGCCTTGGCCTGCAGCGCGCTTGGCGCGACCGGCACCTGGCCTTCGGGCAACAGGCTGGTGTGCGAGATGCGGCCGACATGCCACAGCTGCAGCACGATCTTGCCGCCGGCGTCATGCACCGCATCGGTGACTTTCTTCCACGCGTCGATCTGGGCCTGGTTGTAGATCCCGGGCGTATCCAGATAGCCCTGGCCGAGCGGGCTGATCTGCGTGGCCTCGGCGATCAGCAGGCCGGCGCTGGCGCGCTGCGCGTAGTACTGGATGGCGAGCGGGTTGGGCACGCGCCCTTCGATGGCGCGGTTGCGGGTGAGGGGTGCCATGGCGATGCGGTTGGCGACCGCGATCGCGCCGAGACGGGTAGGGGTGAAAAGGGGGCCGTCGCTGGGAGAAGTCATGTGCATACCTTGGGGGAGGAGGGCGCCGCGAATGCGCAGCGTAGATGTTGGAGATGTGGACGTACGACCGCCAGCATAGGGGCCGGTGCGTTGCAGCGATGGGAAGCATTGTTGCGGGCGCCCATGTGCACGTTCTGTAACGCCGTTGAGGCGTACGGTGATGGCCGATGCAGGCGATGCCTGCCCCGTATTCCAACCAGAGGTACAACGCGATGATTGATTATCAGCTCAAGGGCAAGGTGGCGATCGTGACCGGTGGCGTGTCCGGCATCGGCCTGGCAGCGGCCGAACTGCTCGCCGCATCCGGCGCGGCGGTCGCGGTGTGGGACTTGAAGGAGGAGGCGGTGCAGAAGACCGCCGAGGCGCTGCGCAGCAAGGGTGCAAAGGCGATCGGCATCGCGCTGGATGTGACCGATGAAAAGGCGGTGGACGCGGCGGTGCAGCGCACCGTGCAGGAACTGGGCGGGCTGGATATCGCGGTCAACAATGCCGGCATCGGCGGGCCGTCGGCAACCAGCGGCGACTATCCGGTGGACGGCTGGAAGCGGGTCATCGACGTCAACCTGACCAGCGTGTTCCTGTGCCAGCGCGCGCAGATCCAGGCGATGCGCCGCGGTGGCAAGGGCGGCAGCATCATCAACATGGCCTCGATCCTGGGCCAGGTCGGATTCAACAAGTCGGCCGCCTATGTGGCGGCCAAGCACGGCGTGGTCGGGCTGACCCAGACCGCTGCGTGGGAGCATGCCAAGGACAGCATCCGCGTCAATGCGGTGGGCCCAGGCTTCATCGCCACGCCACTGCTGGACAAGATGGATCCCACGGTAAAGCAGGCACTGGAAAGCAAGCACGCGCTGGGCAGGCTGGGCAAGCCGGACGAGGTCGCTGCACTGGTGGCATGGCTGGCCAGCGATGATACGTCGTTCGCCACCGGCACCTATTACGCCATCGACGGCGGCTACCTGGCGCAGTAAGCGCGGCGCTCCCGGCCTCGGTTCCTGCGGTACGGTCGTGCGGCGTTTCCCAACCCCGCATGACCGTGCACATCCGCCTCACGCCTCCCTTCACGGTGCTGCCACGGCGGCCACGCAAGGCTGGGCCGAACAGGTAAGGAGCGGCGGATGGGACTGGAACAAGATCTATCGATCCTGCTGCGGATTGCCGCAGCGATGGTGTTTGGCGGCCTGATCGGCATCGAGCGCGAGATGGGCAAGCACGCCGCCGGGCTGCGT
Organism: Stenotrophomonas sp. P5_A9; assembly: GCF_056400525.1. Lineage (NCBI taxonomy): Bacteria > Pseudomonadati > Pseudomonadota > Gammaproteobacteria > Lysobacterales > Lysobacteraceae > Stenotrophomonas > Stenotrophomonas sp. P5_A9. Next base: position 121,467 of record NZ_JBFULC010000001.1, on the reverse strand, counting down.
ACGCACATGCTCATCGCCGGGGCGGCCGCGCTCATCGTCGGCCTGGGCGACAGCATCGCCGAACACTTCCAGCAGGAGCGTTACCGCGACCTGCTCCAGGTCGATCCGGTGCGTTTGATCGAAGCGGTGATCGCCTGCGTCGGATTCGTCGCGGCCGGCACCATCCTGCGCGGTACGCGCGACGACCAGGTCAGCGGCCTGACCACCGCCAGTTCGTTGATCATGTCCGCCTCCATCGGCATTGCAGTGGGCATCGGCGAGTACGTGATCGCCATCGGTGTCTGCATCCTGTGCCTGATCGTGCTGGCCGTGTTCAGCCGTATCGCCAAGAAACTGGAGCCCTCATGAGCAGCGAACGTCCGTTCGAGATCCAACGCATCGACCACGTAGTACTGCGCGTGCAGGACTTGCCGCGCGCGGTGCACTTCTATCGTGACGTGCTGGGCTGCACGGTGGCGCGTGAGCGGCCATCGCTGGGCATGGTGCACCTGCATGCTGGCGCATCGATGATCGACCTGGTCGGTGTCGACGGGCCGCTGGGCGTGCAGGGCGGTGCAGCGGCGGGCGAGCAGGGCCGCAATGTGGACCATGTCTGCCTGCGCGTGGAGCCCTTCGATGTGGCCCATCTACGCGAGCATCTGCAGACGCACGGGGTGGCGTTGACCGGYAAGCCGGCCAGCAACTATGGCGCCGAGGGCGATGGCATGTCGGTGTTCCTGCGCGATCCCGACGGCAATGGCGTGGAGCTGAAAGGTCCGGCGAGCGACTGCGGTTGCGGATAATGGTCATACCAAGCGGGTCGGTGATCGCTATGGTTTAATGGGCTTGTCGCTCCCGTCGTAGTCGGGTGTCGATGGTTCTGTGCCCGTTCCGGGGAAGTGGTCATACCACATCTCCGGTGGTTGCAGAGCGCTGCCGGCACGCGATGAACATCGCGCGGCCACACCTGACCGTTGCTGATGAGACCCGCCGATGCTGGCTTGGACGTTCCCCGATCCCGATACCGGTCGTGTCCGGTGCTTGTGCGTGTTCGCGCCGGTGACGACGTGAAGCACGAACGCCTGTCTGACCGGGTGGCCGTGCAGCTGCGCGAGCTGGTCCATGCCCGGAACCTGCAACCCGGCGATCGGCTGCCGGCCGAGCGTGCGCTGGCGGTGCAGCTGGGCGTATCGCGCACGGCGCTGCGCGAAGCCATCGCCCAGCTGTCCAGCCAGGGCCTGCTGACGGCGCGGGTTGGTGGCGGCACCTACGTGAGCGTGCCGATGGCACGTACGCACCCGGGCGTCGACGCGTCGCTGTTGCCCTACCTGCCGGTGTTCCAGAACGACCCGGAGTACCGCTTCGATGTGCTGGAGATCCGCCATGCGCTGGAGGGTGCGACCGCCTGGCACGCCGCGCTGCGCGCCACCGACGCGGACCGGGCGAAGATCCGTGCGGCCTTCGAGCACATGCTCGCCGCGCACGGCAAGGACGATCCCGCCGGCGAGGCGCGCGCGGATGCGGCCTTCCACCTGGCCATCGCCGAGGCCTCGCACAACCTGGTGCTGCTGCAGGTGATGCGTGGCCTGTTCGAGCTGTTGCAGACCAATATCTCGCAGAGCCGTGAACGGCTCTACACCTCGCCCCGCACGTTTGAGCCGCTGTCGACGCAGCACCGCGAGCTGATGGACGGGGTGCTGACCGGCGACCCCGAACGCGCGCGCGCCGCCGCGCATGCACACCTGGCATTCGTGCACGCCTCCCTGCGCACGCTCGATGACAACGAGGCCCGGCGCGCCCGCGCATCGCAGCTTCCTCCTGCCCACGGTTGACCCATGATCATTGCCGCCTCCACCGATTACCGCGCCGCCGCCCAACGGCGGCTGCCGCCGTTCCTGTTCCACTACATCGATGGTGGCGCCTATGCCGAGCACACGCTCAAGCGCAACGTGTCCGACCTTGCCGACATCGCGTTGCGGCAGCGGGTACTGCGCAACGTGGCCGAGCTGAGCCTGGAGACCGAGCTGTTCGGCGAGCGCCTGGCGATGCCGGTGGCGCTGGGCCCGGTCGGGCTGACCGGCATGTATGCGCGCCGGGGGGAAGTGCAGGCGGCACGGGCGGCGGCCAGCCGCGGCATTCCGTTCACCCTGTCCACGGTGTCGGTGTGCCCGATCGAGGAAGTGGCACCGGCCATTGATCGTCCGATGTGGTTCCAGCTGTACGTGCTCAAGGACCGCGGTTTCATGCGCAATGCGCTGGAGCGGGCCAAGGCCGCCGGGGTGACCACGCTGGTGTTCACCGTGGACATGCCCACCCCGGGTGCGCGCTACCGCGATGCGCATTCGGGGATGAGCGGTCCGCGTGCGCCGTTGCGGCGCATGCTGCAGGCCGTGACCCATCCGCGCTGGGCGTGGGATGTGGGCCTGTTGGGCCGCCCGCATGACCTGGGCAACATTTCCACCTACCGGGGCAGCGCTACCGGCCTGGCCGATTACATCGGCTGGCTCGGCAGCAATTTCGACCCGTCCATTTCCTGGAAGGACCTCGAGTGGATCCGTGAGTTCTGGACCGGTCCGATGGTGATCAAGGGCATCCTCGATCCGGAGGACGCGCGCGATGCGGTGCGCTTTGGCGCCGATGGCATCGTGGTGTCCAACCACGGCGGTCGCCAGCTGGACGGCGTGCTGTCCACCGCACGGGCGTTGCCGGCGATTGCCGATGCGGTCAAAGGGGAGCTGAAGATCCTGGCCGACTCGGGCATCCGCAACGGGCTGGACGTGGTGCGCATGCTGGCGCTGGGCGCCGACAGCGTGCTGCTGGGTCGCGCCTTCGTGTACGCGCTGGCGGCGCAGGGCGGGGAGGGCGTGGCGAACCTGCTCGACCTGATCGCCCGGGAAATGCGCGTGGCGATGACGCTCACCGGCGCGACAACCATCGCCGACATCAGCCGCCAGTCGCTTGCCGAAGTCACCCGGTACACGCAGGTGTCGCGGTGAGGGGGGCCGCCGGTACCGGCGCATTGCTGGCCCAGCTCCGCGACATCGTCGGTGCCGCCCATGTGCTCAGCGGCGACAAGCCGACCCGACGCTTCCGCAAGGGCTACCGCTTCGGCGATGGCCCGGTGCTGGCGGTGGTCCGCCCGGGTACGCTGGTGGAGCAGTGGCGGGTGCTGCAGGCGGTGGTCGCCGCGCAGGCCATCGTCATCATGCAGGCGGCCAACACCGGCCTCACCGGCGGGTCAACGCCCGATAGCGCCGACTACGACCGCCCGGTGGTGATCCTCAACACGCTGCGCCTGACCGGCATCCAGCTGCTCAACGACGGCCGCCAGGTGGTGTGCCTGCCCGGGGCCACGCTGGATCGCCTGGAGCAGGCGCTGGCGCCGCTGGACCGCGAGCCGCATTCGGTGATCGGGTCGTCGTGCATCGGCGCCTCGGTATTGGGCGGTGTCTGCAACAACTCCGGGGGTGCGCTGGTGCGGCGCGGCCCGGCGTACACCGAGCTGGCCTTGTTTGCGCAGGTGGACGCGCAGGGGCAGTTGCAGCTGATCAATCATCTGGGCATTGCGCTCGGCGAAGATCCGGAGCAGATGCTCGAACGCCTGCAGCGCGGCGACTACACCGCCACCGACGTGGACAACCACAGCGGCCGCGCAGCCACCGATCCACGCTATGCCACCCAGGTGCGGCAGGTGGATGCGCCGACCCCGGCGCGCTTCAATGCCGATCCGTCGCGTCATTTCGAAGCGGCCGGTTCGGCGGGGAAGCTGGCGGTGTTCGCGGTGCGCCTGGATACCTTCGAACGCGAGCGTAGCGAGGTGTTCTACATCGGCAGCAATGCGATGGAGGACCTGACCGGCATCCGCCGCCACCTGCTCACCGCCTTCGAGCGCCTGCCGATCTCCGGGGAGTACCTGCATCGGGAGGCGTTCGATATCGGGCAGCGTTACGGCAAGGACACCTTCCTGCTGATCGACCGGCTCGGCACGGCGCGGGTGCCGGCCGCGTTCGCACTCAAGAGCCGCATCGATGGCTGGTTCGAGTCGGTGGGGTTGCGCGGGGTTACCGATCGGCTGCTCCAGGCGGCGATGCAGCTGTTGCCCGCGCACCTGCCGCCGCGCATGACACAGTTTCGTGACCGCTACGAGCACCATCTCCTGTTGAAAGTATCCGCAGTGGATGCCGCCGCGACGGACGCGTTCCTGCGCGCGCATTTTGCCGATGGGCAAGGCGACTATTTCCACTGCACGGCAGAGGAAGGGCGCAAGGCGTTCCTGCATCGCTTCGCGGTGGCCGGTGCCGCGGTGCGTTATCGCGCGGTGCATCGCGACGCGGTGGAAGACATCGTCGCCCTCGACGTGGCGCTGCGCCGCGATGACCGGCAGTGGATGGAGCAGCTGCCGGCGGCACTGGAGGCGCGGTTGGCCGGCAAGCTCTATTACGGGCACTTTCTATGCCACGTCTTCCACCAGGACTACATCGTGCGCAAGGGCGAAGACCCGCTGGCGATCGAGCATGCGATGTGGGCGCTGCTGGACCAGCGCGGTGCGGAGTACCCGGCCGAGCACAATGTCGGCCACCTGTATCCGGCCAAGCCGGCGCTGGCGGCCTTCTATCGCCAGCTGGACCCGACCAATGCGTTCAATCCCGGCATCGGCCAGACTCCAAGGCACGCGCACTGGCGGTAGCGCCAGCCCACGGGTGGCTGCACACCGACATGCGATCCGCTGGCCCCGCCGTTGCGATCACTCGCAGCGAACGGCGGTGATCAGGTTGTTCTTGTCGATGAACACCCGCAGGCGATCCTGGCGCAGGTCGCGGGTGGTGATGGTTTCCGGGCCGATCGGGTTCACCAGTCCGGCACCGCTCTGCGCCGCCAGCTTGCGCATGTTGGCCTCATCGGCGGGCTGGCCGACCGCCCAGGCAAGGCCATCGGCCTTGCACAGTCCAGGGCCCTTGACCACCGGGCCGGGCGTGCTGACGCAGGCAGCCAGCGCCAGGCTGGACACGATGGCCAGCGCCGGAACCAGCACCTTCGGTGGGAGGCTGCGCGAAAGGAATGTCATGGGGGTCGCTCCTGCGTGATCAGTGGCTGACGATACCACCGTCGTTGCCGCGGCCGCGTGGTGGCGGCGCTACACTACGCGCCGTTCCACAGGTTCCAGGAGAGCGCAGTGCTGCACGTGTTCATGCTCGGCGGACGCCACGCGCGTGCGCGGATCGAAGTCCATGACGTGGCCTTCGCCAATGTCGACCGCGTGGAGGATGCGTACCCGCAGTTGCGCGCGGACTGGTTCGGCCAGGCCAAGGGTCTGCACGTGGATGGCTGGTTGGCGGTGGACGGCGTGGACGGCCATCAGGTCCGCTTCGGCGATGCCGCGCCCGCGCCTGGCGCCCCGCGGCTGTTCTTCGTCAATCTGGGCGGCTACGTGCCGCGCTCGCTCGGCGAGGCCCACGACTACCAGCTGCTGGTCGCCCGCGACATCGCTGAGGCGAAATCCAAGGCCAAGGCGCTGCGCGATGCCAGCTGGATCAAGCCGCATACCGACGCCCTGCTGGAGGTGGACGACTGCATCGCCATCGACCAGGTCGGTGGCCGCCATGTGCAACTGCAGCCCGGCCCGCACCGGGGTATCGCGCTGGTCAGCGACTACATCGTGATCGGCTGACGCCCGTTGCCGGGCAGGATTGCCGGCCTGCGGCCGCTGGCGCATAGTGTCGCGGCCAAGTGAGCAGGTGCCCAGGGACGGCAATGACGCCCTCCCGGCCGCCGCACGCGCCAACGACGGAAGAAAACGATGTACGACGGGATGTTCAGGGGCCGGCTGGTCATGCTGCTGGGAACCTGCCTGCTGGCTGCTTCGGCGGCGGCTGCCGAACCTGCCGGCCCGGTGGTGGGCGGCTGGCGCAACCTGCACTCGGCCAATGGCGCCGATCCCGCACGGCGCGACGTTCCTTTCGCAGTATTGCCGGAGGCGGTGACCAAGGGCGCGCGTTTTGCGATCCTGGACCGCGAAGCCGGGCGCACGGTGTGCTGCCTGGTGGTGGAAAGCGATCGTCTGGATGCCATCGCCCTGGAAACCCGCTATCGCCTGCCCGGGGTGTGGATCGCCGATCTCACCGGTGGTGAGGAATACAACCGCCGCCGCGGCGAGCCGCACATCTACGAAATGAAGCGCGAGGGCGACCTGGTCGGCCACGTCTACAGCGACGATCCAGCCGCTTACAGCGACATGGGCGGGCTGCTGCTGCCCGCCGATGCCGGCATGGACGCCGCCGGCGTGCTGACGCTGGGCGCGGACCGTTACCGCCTGCAGTTCAAGTCGCTGCCCTTCGCCGATGAGAACGGTGCGCTGGACCGCTATACGCTGCAGCCCGCCGCGGCCGCGGCCGCGCCGGCGTTGGTAGTGGAAGTGCCCTTCAGCACCTACTGAGCGCCGCCGGCCGCCACGTGCGGCCAAAGCGTAGCGTGCCGGCTCGGTTACCATGCGTGCCGAGCCCGCCATGCCGGAACGGGCAAGTCCGTGCCCGTCCGTGTCCAACCTTCGCCCGATGCTGTTGTCGCTGTGCCTGTTGCTGGTCGCCTGTGCCACGCAGCCCACCGTCGTGCCGGTGGCTCCGGCCAAGCCGCCCCCGAACCCGGACGCGCTGTGGGGCCTGATCCAGCGCGACTGCGTGGGGACGGGCACGCCGCGCGGTGATTGCCTGGCGGTGGACGCGGCTCCCGGCCGGCGCGATGTGCTGTTCAAGGACGCCCACGGGCGCTACCAGTTCCTGCTGATGCCGCTGGACAAGGTCAGTGGTATCGAGAGCCCCGCGCTGCTGCACACCGATGCGCCCAACTATTTCGCCAGTGCATGGGCGGCACGCTGGCGTACCGAACAGGCGCTGGGCCAGCCACTGCCGCGCGAGGTGGCCAGCCTGGCGCTCAATTCGCCGCATGGCCGCTCGCAGCACCAGCTGCACATCCACATCGACTGCCTGCGCACCGACGTGCTGGCGCAACTGCGGCGCATGGACGCTGGCATCGGCACGCACTGGCAGCGCCTGCCCGCACCGCTGCGCGGCCACGTCTACCAGGCCCGGCGCGTGCGCGGCGAAGTGCTTGCCGTCGACCCGATCCAGCTGCTGGCCCATGAGCTGGCCGGCGTGCACGATCTCGGCCACTGGTCGCTGGTGGTGAGCGGCGCACGCGAGCGCGATGGCACGCCCGGCTTCCTGCTGCTGGCGACCCGCCTCGATCCGGCCACCGGCAACGAGGCCAGTGGCGAAGAATTGCAGGACCATGCGTGTGCTGCGGTCACCGGCGCCGACGGCCCGCTCGACGGGGTGCGCTGAGCGGCGTCTTCGCTGGGCTAGAATCGCCGCTCTGTCGACAGGCGCTTTGTGGCGCGCAGGAAGCGAACCATGCCGGAGAAGTTTGAATCGATGCGTCACCGCGCCGCTGCCGCGCTCGGCCTGCTGCTGCTGGCCGACGTCGCCGGCGCCGCCGCGCCCGTGCACGACCGTGCCGGCAACCGCCTGGAGGCGCTGATCGAACAGCCTGGCCGCGCCACCGCGGGTAGCGATGATGGCACTGCCTCGCCGCGTTTCTGCACGGAGGACCGGCAATGGTGCGTGCGTACGCGGCGCGACGGCGATCCGTCGGCGGCGCAGCTGGAGGTGGAGCATCGTCCCGCTGGCGAAACCGAACCGAGGCTTCGCTACATTCCGATGCCGGATCCGGACGCCCGGGCGAGTGAGCGGCCATGGCCCTTCATCGTGCGCATGGCACCCCGGATCGGTGCTCCCCAGGTGCCCTCGGACCCGCAGCAGGCCGCGTTGGAGAATGTGCTGGTCGGCGTGGTGAGCGAGGCCAGTGCCGGCTATTCCGGCGGCGGGTCGGATGCTGGGAAGCTGCGGCTGAGCCGGCTCTACCACCAGCAGGACGGTATCCAGATCGACCCGGACGTGCTGATGGTGCCGGCTGACGGCCATGCGATGATCCGCGCCTGCTTCGGCCAGGCCGATGAAGCGCGTCGCGCCGGCGCCTGCCACGACGAGTACAGCTTCAGCATGACGCTGACCCTGGATCCGGCCGGGCAGGGCATGCCCGTGCTGCGCTACCGGACCACCGCCACCCGGTTTCCGGCGGGCGCTTCACGGTTCCAGGATGCCTCGACCAAGGGGCCGCTGCGCAAGCGCGACCTGCGGATCCAGACCGATCCGACCTGCTCCTACCAACGGACCTTCCGCTTCGTTGGCGGAGCGTATGTGCCGGATACGCCATTGCCCGGGTGCGAGGAGTTCACCGAACTGTAGGGCCGCGCACGCTGGCATGGCTTTCGGCAGGGCGCATATCGTCATGCAGCCACGTTATAGTGGCCAATCAATGCGGTGCCCGCTTTCGCGCCCGGGCTGTCTGGCGCGTCGTACCTGACCTATTCCATGACTGCTGAAACGACTACTCCGCCGGCACAGGCTTCCGGCCCGCTGTTCTACCGCCAGCCGCTGCCGCTGCAATCGGACAAGCACGCCAACTGGCGCCTGAAGCAGGGCACCGTGGCCTTCGCGGCCGAAACCAACGCCATTCCGGCGGTGGTCGGTGAGTTCGGCCTGGCCGCACAGCACTTCCCGATCCTGTTCACCGGCAGCGATGCCGCCCCGATCGTGGCCGTGGGCCTGGCCCGCAACAACCTGTTCATCGACGGCGACAAGTGGGCCGAAGACACCTACGCACCGGCCTATGTGCGCCGCTATCCGTTCGTGTTCATGCAGGCAGAGCCGGAAGGCGACTACATGCTGGCCATCGATGCCGATGCCGAGCACGTCAACCAGGGCACCAGCGAAGAAGGCGAGCCGCTGTTCGCCGACGGCAAGGCGACCGAACTGGTCGACAGCGCCATGCGCTTCTGCGGTGATTTCACCCGTGAGCACGAGCTGACCCGCCAGTTCTCGGCCGCCATCAAGGCGCAGGACCTGCTGATCGAGCGCAGCATCGATGTCACCCTGAACACCGGTGAGCAGATGTCGGTCAACGGTTTCCACGTGGTCGACGTGGAAAAGCTGGCCAAGTTGCCCGACGACGTGGTGCTGGCCTGGCACCGCAACGGCTACCTTGCCCTGGTCCACCACCACCTGAGTTCGCTGGCCCGCTTCAATGCGCTGGTCCAGCGCCAGAGCCTGCAGAGCGCTGCCAAGGCCTGATTGCCGCAGCAACGTGGTGCAGAAAGAGACGGCGGCCGCAGGGCCGCCGTTTTCGTTATATGCATATCCCGGGCGGTCATTTCCCGGGCAGGTCCCCATTCAGCAGACTGGCCCGCCCTCCGGACCCCCTGCGGCAATGGCTTGCCCGCACCGGAGCGACTCTCCCAATCTGGAACCTGCATGTCTCTGCTCCGTCGTCCGTTGCGCCTGCGCCCCCTGGTCGTGTCCCTGTTGCCCCTGCTCGGAATCAGTCCGCTGGCGCTTGCCGCCGACGGCGCCGCCCCCACTGAACTGGAAGCGGTGAAGATCACCGGCTCGCGCATTCCGCGCGCCAGCGTGGAAGGGCCGTCGCCGGTCACCGTGATCACCCAGGAGCAGATCGAGGCGCAGGGCTACCGCAGTGCCTTCGAGGCGCTGAGCGCACTGACCGAAAACACCGGCAGCGTGCAGGGTGAGGATTTCGGCAACACCTTCACCCCGGCCGCCAACACCATCAACCTGCGCGGCCTTGGCCCCAACCGCACGCTGGTGCTGGTCAACGGCCGCCGGCAGTCCGACTACCCGCTGGCCTACGAAGGCTCGGTCAACGTGGTCAACCTGGCCAACATCCCCAGCGCGCTGATCGACCGCATCGAGGTGCTCACCGGCGGTGCGTCGGCGGTGTACGGCTCGGATGCGATTGCCGGCGTGGTCAACATCATCCTGAAGAAGTCCTACGAAGGTGTGGGCATCAACGTCAAGGCCGGCACCACCGAGCAGGGCGGCGGCGACAACCAGCGCCTGCAGGTGGTCGGCGGCAGCTCGACCGACCAGTGGGACGCGATCTTCGGCCTGGAGATCGCCAACCGCAAGGCGATCTACGGCTCGCAGCGCGACTTCATGGACTCGCTCACCGACGATCCGCGCGGCGTGACGCCGCTGGCCACGGCGGTGGCCTACCGTCGCAACGCCAGCACCGGCACCTACATCGATCCCGGCCTGGCGGGCTGCGATGCCAGTGCCGGGTTGTATGGCGGCAGCGTGTTCCGCGCGCAGAACCCGCGGCAGGGCGCGTACTGCGGCAGCAACGAGGCCGCGGCCACCTTCTGGACCGTGCAGACCGAGAAGCGCAACATCGATGCCTACAGCGCGCTGACCTGGCACCTCGACGACCGCCAGGAGCTGTTCGCCGACGTGGCCATCGGCACTGCGCGCATCTACAACAACACCCGCGCGCCCAGCTGGACCTCCTCGCGCAACTATTTCTACAACCAGAACAGCGGCCAGCTGGAAAGCTGGTATCGGCGTTTCGCGCCGGAAGAAATCGGTGGCGTGCAGCGCAATGCCAACCGGTTCCTGGAAACCTCATGGTCGTTCAACGTGGGCGCACGCGGCAGCCTGGGCGGCTCGGACTGGGACTACGAAGCGGCCTACAGCCGTTCGCGTTACGAAAACCGCACGCGCCGCCCGGTGCTGCTGGCCGGCATCAACGACTACCTGCTCGGGCCGAAGCTGGGCACCCGCAGCGGCGTGGACGTGTATGCCCCGGACCCGGCGCGGCTGTACCAGCCGTTGACCCCGAACGAATACGACGATTTGTCCACCACCCAGGAAAGCCGCAACGCCGCGTGGCTGCAGGCGGCCACCTTCAGCGTCAATGGCCAGCTGTTCGACCTGCCCGGCGGACGTGCCGCGCTGGCGGCGGTGCTGGAAGCAGGCAGCCAGGGTTACAACAACCGGCCGGACCCGCGCCTGGCCACTGGCGAGTTCTGGAACACCAGCGCCGGCATCCCGGCCGGCGGCGAGCGTGACCGCTATGCGGCCGGCGTGGAACTGCAGTTGCCGCTGCTGGAGCGCCTGACCGCTACCGTGGCCGGTCGTTACGACCAGTACCGCGCGGCCGGCGACCACATCGGCAAGGCTACCTGGAGTACCGGCCTGGAGTTCCGACCGTTCGACACCCTGCTGCTGCGCGCGAGCGCGGCGACCAGTTTCCGTGCGCCGGACATGAACTATGTCTTCGCCAGCGAAACCCGCGGTTACAACCCGGGCATGACCGACTACTGGCGCTGCCGCAGTGCCGGCCAGGCCTATGACGACTGCGACTACAGCGGCCTGTCCATCGACTACACCAGCGGTGCCAATCCGCAGCTGCAGCCGGAGACGGCCAAGTCCTACGGCGCGGGGTTTGTGTGGTCGCCCTCGCCGAATGTCGACTTCACCGCCGATTACTACGACATCCGCATCGACCAGGAAGTGACCAATCTGGATTCCTCGCGGATCCTGCGCGACGAAGCCGATTGCCGGCTTGGCCAGACCGTGGGCGGGGAAGCGCGCGACATCAACTCGGCACAGTGCCAGGACGCGCTGTCGCGGGTGATCCGCAACCCGGCCGACGCCGCGGTGCAGCCCAACCAGGTGGTGCGCGTGTTGATCAACCCGATCAACGCCGCGTCCGAGTCGGTGCGCGGCATCGACCTGAAGGCGAACACGCGCTGGGATGCCGGCCGATACGGCCAGTTCTCCGCGCGCCTGGCCTACTCGCTGGTGATCGATCACGAATACCGCCAGTTCGCCGAGGACGAGGCGACCGACCAGCGCAATTCGCTGGATTCCTACCAGTGGCGCAGCAAGGTCAACGGCAGCGTGACCTGGGCGATCAACGACTGGACCGCCACCCTGTACGGCATCCGCTACGGCTCGCTGCCCAAGACCGACGGCAGTGGTCGCATCGCGCCCTACATGACCTACAACGCCAGCGTGTACCGCAAGCTCAGCGACAACGCGAGCGTCGGCCTGATCGTCAACAACCTGCGCGACAGCCGTCCACCGGCAGACAGGAACGGCGGCGGCTGGCCGTTCTACCCGGTGGGCAACTACGATCCGTACGGTCGCCAGCTGTGGCTGGAGTTCGATTACCGGTTCCTGTGATCGAGGCCATGACGTAACCCCAGGAAAGGCCCGGCATCTGCCGGGCCTTTCTGCACGCAGGGTCAGCGCGGGTGCGCCAGCCATGGCCATCCCAGCGACACCAGGATCGACACCGACAGGGCGATCAGGACCACGCCGGTCGTCCGCTCCAGCCACGGCAGTGCGCGCGCGAACCGGCGCAGCACCGCCGGGTGCCCGATCACCGTAGCGACCAGCAGGTCCCACAGCAGCACGACGCTGAACATCCAGCCGGCATAGAACAGCTTTGCGCCGGTGCCGGTGGCCGGTCCCTGCAGCATCGCGGCGAGGGTGGCGTAGAACAACGCATTCTTCGGGTTCAACAGGGCCGAGAGCGCACCCAGTCCGGCGGCTTTCCACCAGCCGCCGGCAGAGGCGGTCGCGCCGGCCTGCGCCGTGCCACGCAACTGCACCAGCCCACTGCCGCCGGCATGTCGCAGAAACACCGCGCCCAGGTAGATCAGGAATGCGCAGCCCACCAGCTGCACCGCGATGAAGGCTGCGCTGTCGACGCGCAGGATGGCCAGGCCGGCGAACGCGGCACCGATGAACACGCCATTGCCCAGCGCGATGCCTGCGCAGGCACCGCTGGCCGTGCGCCAGCCGCGTGCGATGGCCGTGCGCGCGACCAGAAAAAAGTCCGGCCCGGGCGAGAGCAGGGCGAGGAAGTGCACGCTGGCGACAATCAGGAACTGTTCCATTCAATCCGGTACAGGCAGGCTACGGGCGGCCAGTGTGGTGTTCGCGGCCGGTCCGGTATTGAACGTAATTGCGCGTTCTCAGCGCCGATAGTGGCCGGGCGTGGTTGCCGCATGTGCCTTGAACACACGCTGGAAATGGCTCTGGTCGGCAAAGCCCAGGCCGTGGGCGACGCTGGCCATTGCTTCCCCGTCGCGCAGTTGCTGGCGCGCCTGCCGGATGCGCTGGTCCATCTGCCAGGCATGCGGGGTCAGGCCGGTGGCGCGGCGAAAGGCGCGGATCAGTTGATAGCGGCTCATGTGGACCGCGGTCGCCAGCTCGGCCAAGGGGGGCGTACGCGACAACTGCCCACGCAGCTGCGCCATCGCCGGCTGCAGGCGGTGATGCAGTGACGCCGCGTCGGACCCCAGAGCAACGGGCGTACCCGGTGGCTGCTCAAGATCGCCGACGAACGCGATCAGTGCGGCGTCCTTTTCTTCGACCGCCGCGTCGGAGAACAACAGGGTGTTGAGCGTGCAGTAGTCGCGATAGCGGCTACGGTCGTCCGAGACGTGGACCACCCCAAGGTGTCGGGTCGATGGCGGCGGCGATGATTCGTCGCGGAGACTGCCCAACCAGTCTGCATCGAGATGCAGCATCTGGTAACTCCAGGCATGGCCGGGCATCGGATTGCAGGCGTGCACACAGCCAGCGGGAACGGCGACCACGCTGCCCGCCTGCAGCACCCGGGAGCCACTGGACGCGCCGCTGAAGACGCTGCGCCCGGCATCCACCGCGCCGATGGAGAACGTGTCGTGGCTGTGTGGTCGATAGCAGGCGCGACTGTCGCAGGCGCGGCGGCTCTCGACATGGGGCAGTGACGGATCACGCCAGAATTCAGTGGTGGGACGCATGCGGGGTTCCGTGACGCGAGAGGGGCAGCCTGCTCAGGATGCCATGGCTGGCAGCGGCATCGCAGGCCCGCGCGCGGCGCATTGCGACAGTGAACCGGCTGGAACGCGTCATCTGCGCTATCGTCCGCGTTCGAATGACCCGCCAGGAGGCGCCAGCATGCCCATCACTTACCGCACCGCCGTCGCCGATGACGCTGCCCACTGCATCGACCTGCGCGGGCGCACCCGCGAGAACGCCTTCTCGGTCGCGCAGCTGGCCGCGTTGGGCATCACCGTGGAGAGCTGGGCGGACGGCATCGCGCAGGGTGCGTTCCCCGGCCACGTGGCCGAGGCCGATGGGCACATGGTCGGCTACTGCTTCGGCGATCGCGACACTGGCGAGATCATCGTGCTGGCGCTGCTGCCGGACTGGGAAGGCAAGGGCATCGGCAAGGCCTTGCTGGCACGAACGGTGGAGGACTTCCGCGGCTGGGGTTTCGAGCGCCTGTTCCTGGGGTGCGCGGCCGATCCGGCGGTGCGCTCGCACGGCTTCTATCGTCACCTGGGGTGGCGGCCGACCGGGGAAATCGATGATCTGGGCGATGAGGTGCTGGAGTACCGGGTCGCAGGGTGAGCGGCGCGATGTTCGACGTCGGGTAGTCCGCGTGTCGTGGTAGGTGCATGGCTTGCAGCGGATGGAATGCCACGTGGGTCGCGGTAGCTGCGGTGCGTGCGCAGGATGCTGGCGGCAGGTCAGGGAGACTGCCGATGCCATCGCGATCCACCGCACTACCGACGCTCTGTTTCTGGCTATGGGTGTCTGCCGTGACACCTGCTGGTGCAGCGACACCGGCGCCCACGCCCACGCCAGAGGTGCAGCAGATCCACAAATGCCGCGTCGATGGCGTGGCCACGTTCCAGCGCCATGCATGCGCCGCCGGCCAGGCCGAACAGGCGTGGGAGGTCGATGTGGTGCCAGCCGAACGCCGGCATGCGGCCCGGATCGAGGCGATCCGGCGCGAACTGCAGGCGCGCAAACGTGCACTGGACGCACAACGCGCACCGCCGCACCACCACCGCCATTCACGCACGCGGCACCGCGACGGTGCCGCGCCGAAGCGACGCGCGCGGGCACCGCCCGGCGCAGTCATCTCGCTGCATCATCGGCCGCAGGCCTGCGCAACTGCCCGACGCCAGCGCGAGACGGCGTATATCAGGGCGGGGATGAAACGCAGCTTCGCGCTGAGCCGGCGCATGGACGACCGCGTCTACCGCGCGTGCCGTTGAGCGGCCGCTTGCTCAGGGCGTGCGTTGCGCCGGCCGGGACATCAGGTAGTGCGCCAGCGCATCGAAGGCAGGCAGGGTCGTCGGATCATTGGCCGCGTTGCCTGCGATGGGGTGCGAGCCGAAGCGGGCAATCACCACCTTGGCGGCCGGGTCGGGCCAGGTCGCGAAGACCGGCGTTGAAGCCACCGCCGGCGAACGGCGTGCCGGTGGAATCGACCGTGTAGTAGGCGTCCTGCTCGGCGCCCAGGTGTTGCCAGATGCGCTCGGACAGCAGCGTGGAGACCGGCTTGCCGGTGCGCCGGGCGATGACCCAGCCGAGCGTGTCGGAACGGGCTGCATGGATAGGGTGTTGCAGGGGAAGGCGACGGACACGCGGGGAAACGCGGCAGTGGCGCGCGTTCGGGGCAGGCTCCCTGCGATGCAGGGAGCCGCCTGGCTTACGGGTTGCCGGTCTCGCCAGCCGGTGCCGGGGACACCGGGGCGCTGGCCTCCGGCGGCGGCAGCGACAGCTCCGGGTTGCCCTGCTGGGCCTGCAGTGCCTGGATGCGCTGGTTCAGGGCGTCCAACTGGCTGTGGGTGCTGCGCAGGTCGGTGCTGAGCGACACGGCCTGCTGCTTGGCCTGCTGGATCGAGCTGCTGACCTGCAGCGATTGCTGGCGCTGCAGATCGGCTTCCTGCTGCAGGCTGCGCAGGCGCTGTTCGTTGTAGGCGACCAGGTTTTCGGTGTAGCGCTTGCCGGCTTCGAGGCGGGTGGTGTCGATATACACCTGGGCCAGTTCCTCGGTCTGCTGCACGAAGGTGCGGTAGACCTTTTCGGCGTTGTCGACCGAGTCGGTCTTGATGACGCGCCAGAAATCCTTGTCGTGGAACAGCGCGGCGTAATACTGCAGCGTGGCGGTATTGAACAGCAGGCTCGCGCCGTAGCTGCCGTTGTAGGTGGTCCGCAGCTCGGTGAGCTGCTGCGAATCCATCAGCTGGCGCAGTTCGTCCACGCTGTTGCGCACCACCGGCGCGCTGCGCGCCGGTTCAGCGGGCTCACCCTTGGGCGCGCGCGCGGCCAGTGCCTGCGGCACCATGCTCAGCGACAGCAACACCAGACTGCCAGCCAGGATGGTCCGGCCGGTGGATACAACCCCTTTTCTCGCTCGCATCATCAGGCCGTCCAGAATGGCTCAATCGGTGAAAGTTCGTCTGTGAAATCCCAGTCCCCACAGAAGTCTAGCATGCAGCCCGTGCCGCGCCGACAGCGCTGCGCCAGGCTTAATAGACCAGCTGGGCCGGGTTGCACTGCACCGCCTGCAGGTGCACGTCGGTGCGTCCCAGTTCCAGGCCCAGCACCAACGCGAGGGTCTGGGTGAGGAGGGTACCGACGCCGTTGAGCAGCGGCTTGAGCAGGCCTTCCAGCACCGGCCGCAGCAGGGTGCACAGCAGGCCGCTGCAGGCCACCGCGTTGGTGCCCGGGTCGATGATGCTGCCGCTGCCCTGGTGGGCGTCGAGCATGCCGTTGGGCGCGGTTTGCAGGTAGGAGGCCAGGTTGCTCTTGAGGCAGTTGTTGTAGCTCAGCAACACGCTGACCAGGCCGCTGCAGCGGTTGATCGCCAGGCCACCGAGCAGCGTGCCGAGCAGACCGTCGAGCACCCCCAGGCCCTGTCCGGTCACCACCGCGCGATACCCGTCCCAGGCCGCGCCGTCTTTGTAGCAGGTGGTGAGACCCAGCGGTGGGCAGGCGTAGGGCACGCCCTTGGCGACCTGCCAGTCGCCGAAGGGCTCGATGCCCTGCGCAACCGAACCGTTGCGCAGCAGGGCGATGGTTTTGTCCACGTCATAGCGGGCATTGCCCGTATTGGCGGCCTTGAGAAACTGGTCGGCCAGCTGGGTGGCGGTATCGCCATTGCCCATGCCCTTGGCGGCCGGGTTGAGCATGCCGCTGAGCACGCGCAGCAACTCGCGCACCAGGTCGGTGACGGCATTGCCGATCTGCGCGCCGTTGATCCAGGTCGACCTGGTTTCGCCCGGCGACAGGGTCACGGTTTCATCATGGGTGAGGGCGTTGAGCTTGATCTGGTCGTTGATCAGCGGCGCGCCGAGCAGGGTGAGCAGTTGTTCGTTCTGCAGGCTGGCATCGCAGACATTGCGGGTGGAGAACCTGGCACTGTCGGCCACCTTGCCGACGCAGGCGCGCAGCACCGAGGATTCGACCCGGATGCTGGCGGTGACCGGCTGCGCGGCGCATTGCAGGCTGGTCAGGGTGCCCATTGCGTTGGTGACGTCGGCATATACGGGCAGGCGCAGGCGGATGCCGAGCAGGCCCAGCACCTTGCCGATGCCCAGCAGCAGATTGTTGCTGTCGATGTCCAGGTTGACCCGCACCTGCGCGTTGTAGGCGCGCGTGCCGACCCCGCCGATCGCGATCGACGGCGGCTCGATGATGGCGGCCTTGGCCTGGACCAGGCCGAGCACGTTGAGGTTGTTGACCGCTACGCCCTTGCCGCTGTTGGCGATGCTGATGCTGGTGGTGATCAGGTCCAGTGCGTTGACCTCGGCCTGCAGCGCGGCCGAGGCCGGGCCGTCCGGGGCGACGATGCTGCCGAACAGGCCGCTGCCCTCGGCGTTGCTGCCCAGCTGCAGGTTGAGCTGGTTGATATCCAGCTTGGCCGCCAGTGCGTCCTTGAGCGCGCGCAGGTCCACATGGGTCACCCCGCTCTGGCTGAGCACGCTGGCGGTGGCGTCGAGCAGTTGGCCCAGCGATACCTTGTGCGCGGCCAGCAGGGCGTTGAAGTCGCCGATGCTGATGTTGGCATCCACTGGAATGCCCAGTGCATTGAGCAGGCCGCCGGGGGTGATCCTGGCCTGGGCCAGGCCGTCGTAACCGAGCAGGGTGGTCTGGTCCAGATCGACGCCGACCAGTTTCAGGACGCCGCCCAGCGGGGTGTTGCCGTTGGCCCGCAGCAGCTGCGAGCCGACGCTGAACACCGCCAGCGGTGGCGCCCGCGTGGCGACCGCCTGCGCGCGCACCTGCGGCAATCCGCCGGTCTGGCCGAAGAACGGCAGCACCGGGCGTTCGGCACTGACCTTGACCGCGTTGACGGGCGCGCTGGCGGCGCTGTCGACGAAGTGGTCGGCGGTGGTGTGGGTGGGATTCCAGTCGCCGCAGCGCACGTTGAGCGTGCCGGGGAAGCGGTTGGCCTGCACGGCGTTGCTGCGCGCGGCGCTGTTGTCGGCGCGGTCGGCGCTGCACAGGTCCAGCCGCTGCGCGCCGGCCAGCGCGGAGAGGTCGGCGATTTTCTGCACATCGCGCTTGGCCCAGTACAGATAGCCGATTTCGACCAGGCCCAGCATCGTCACCAGGCCGAGCATCACCAGCATCATCGTCACCGACATGCCACCGCGCTGACGGGCGTGGGTATTCATGGGGTCACTCTCCGTTGCCGTCACCAGTGACCTGTTTGCGCACGCTGGTGTCGAGGAACTCCGGGATGGGGTGGGTGAAGCTCTGCAGGTAGCGTGCGTAGCTGAGCGAGGCCTGGTCGCCGAGCATCGGCAGGTGCGCGCCGGCATGGCTGCCACGCGCCTGCAGCTGCAGCAGCGCACGGGTGGTGTCGCCGATCTGCGGTCGATCCGGTATCGGCAGTGGCAGCGGGTCGGTCGGGGGCAGGGGCGGCAGCAGCGGTTCGTACGGGGGCGGTACCGGTGGTGCGGGCGGTGTCGCGGCCATCTCCGTGCGAGGCGGAGCGGTATCGCCCAGCATCTGACCGGTCAGCGGGCGTTGCTGGGCGCCGGCCACGGTACAGGCGAGCAGGCACGTAGCGGCCAGGGCGATACGCAGCGCAGGGGGAGCGAAGGCGGTCATGGCGTGCTCTCGGTGGCGAGGTCGATGCCGCCGAAGCGTTCCAGCATCGACGGGGCAAGGCGGGCATCGGCGCGTGGCGTGCGCGGTGCACCGGCGGCAACCGGTGTGCGCGTGCGCGGCACCTCGGCGATCGTGACCGGTGTTGCGGTGGCAGGCGGCGCACTGGCGATGGGTGCCATCCGCAACTGCTGGGCCAGACGCTGCACTTCGTCGCGTGCGCCCTGCGGCAGGGCAGCGCTGCGCATGATCTGCTCGGCCATCGCAGTGTCGTTGCGCAGCAGTGCCCATACCGCCAGGTTGGCGTTTGCTTTTACATTGCCCGGGGCCAGCTCGGCCGCCTTGGCCAGGGGCTCGCGCGCCTGCCCGAGCTGCCCGGCGCGCAGCCGTGCAAAGCCGAGGTCACCGAGGTAGTCGGTGTTGAGCGGTTGCAATTGCACGGCACGCGCCAGGCTTGTTTCGGCCTGGGCAGCATCACCGGCCCGTGCGGCGATCAGGCCCAGGCCGTGCCAGGCGGCGGCCCCCTGGGGACCATTGGTTAGGCTGGTATAGATGGCCCGTGCGGCCTCCACCTGCTGGGTTTCACGCAGGCCATCGGCCTGCAGCAGGCGCAATGCAGGCGTGTCGCCATAGCGTTGGCGGTAGGCGTCCACGTGCGCCAGCGAGGCGAAGTAGGCGCCCTGGCGCTGCATCTGGCCGATCAGGTCCAGGTACATGCGCTTGTCGTCCTGCGGGGGCGATTCCAGCGGTGCCAGACTGAGCGGATCGGGACGGTAGGCGTTGTGCGCCGAGCCGCAGGCGGTGCATGCAGCCAGCGTGATGAGCAGCAACCAGCAGTGACGCGGTTGGATCGGCATGGTCTTCATCCCAGACGGTTCACGGCATTGGCCAGGGCGATGATCGCCGGGCCGGACAACACCAGCATCAGTGCCGGCAGCAGGGTCAGCATCATCACCACGGTCATCTTGACCGAGAGCTTGCCGACCTTTTCCTTGAGCGTTGAACGGCGCTGTTCGCGCAGGCGCACGCTGAACTGGCGCAGCGGCTCCTGCACCGCGCCGCCGTGTTCGTGCACCTGCAGCATCAGCTGCACCAGGCTGCGCAGGTCTTCGTCATCAAACGACTCGGCCAGCCGCCGCAGCGATTGCTGACGTGTGCGCCCGTGCATGTAGGCGATATTGGCCTGGTGGATTTCGCGGCCGAGCACCGGGATGGCGCTGCGCAGTTTGTCGCCGAGGGTCTGCAGACTCTGGTCCATGCTGAAACCCACGCCCTGCAGCAGGCGCAGCAGGTCGATCAGCAACGGCAGCTCGGCCGACACGCGCTTGCGCAGGCGCGTGGCCCAGGCACGCAGCGCGAACTTGGGCAGCAGTACGCCGACTCCCAGCGCCACGATCATCACCACGATCCGGCTGAGGCCGTCGCCGCTGTAGAAGGCCATGGCCAGCAGCAGGCACAGCACGGCCAGCAGCAGGCGCAGCGCCAGGAAGGTGGCCGTGCCGGCGCGGGTATGCCAGCCGGCCTGGTCGAGCAGCAGGCGATCTTCCGGGGCCAGCAGGGCCGCTTCGAGGCGGCCACCGTTGAAGCGCTCGCCCAGCGTGGCCAGCCACGCCCAGCCGCGCGGACCGGTCTCCGGCGCGGGCGCCGCTGTGGTCGGGCTGGCGGGTTCACGCGGGCCGGCGTCGCGGTTGCGCAGTGCGCTCTGCAGCGTGGCGGCCGTGCGGTTCTGCTGGCCCGTGAGCCACAGCCCGGCCACGCCCAGCAGGCCCAGCCCGAGGGCGAGCAGCAGCAACGCGGCGATCAGCAAGGTGCCGGCGCTCATAGCGAACGGGCCAGGCGATACAGCAGGAAGCCGCCGATCAGTTCGAGCAGCAGGGCCGCACCGAGAATGCGGTGGCCCAGCGGCACCTGCAGCATCGGCTCGAAAAAGTCCGGACTGACAATGGCCATCAGCAGCGCCGACAGCGGCGGCAGCAGGCCGAGCACCCAGGCCGACATGCGCGTTTCGGACGTGGTGGCCATCAGCTCCTGGCGGGCCTGGTCCAGGTCGCGCATGAAGTCGCTCATGCGCTGCAGGATCTGGTCCGAGCGCCCGCCGATGCGGATGCTCACCCCGAGCACCACGGCGAGTACGTCCAGCACGTCCAGCCGGTAGGGCTGCGCGGCCTGGCTGAGGGCGCGGTCCAGGTCCAGGCCACTGCGGGTGCCGGACAGGGTGTCATCGAGCAGACCGCGCAGCGGCATCGGCACCTGCTGGCTGGCGGTCTGGAAGGACATCTGCAGGCTGTTGCCGAGCCCGGTCAGGCGCACCAGGTTGTCGAGGAAGTCCGGCAGCTGTCGCAGCAGGCGGCGTTGCAGGCCGAGGATGCGGCGCGACACCCACAGCCCCAGCAGCAGCGCATACAGGCCGAAGGCGATCGGCCACATCCAGGCGGTGCCGATGCGTGCTGCCGCCAACCAGGCCAGCGCGATGCCACCCAGCAGCCAGAGGATCGGCAGGCGCCAGCCCGGCCGCAGCCCGGCACGTTGCAGCAGCGCATCCCACGGCAGCGCGTCGGGTCGCGCGGTTACGGTCGGCAACGGCGCTGGGTTGGCCGGTCGCGTCGGCATGCCGGCCAGTACCGGCGTGGCCGGGTTGGCGGCCAGGCGCTGTTCGGTGTGCTGCAGCGAGGCGCGCTGGCGTTCGCGGCGGCCCGCGCCCCACCACAGCTCGACGGCTACCGCCACCAGCACCAGCGCCGCACTGCACAGCAGCAGCACCGTGACCATGCTCAGTAAGCTCCGTCCAGTGCTTCGCGCAACTGGCGCCGGAACGGCTCGAGCTTGTGCGAATGCGGATGGAAGCCCAGCCCGACCCAGCGGTCGTGTTCCTTGCCGTCGGCGTCGAGCTGGATTTCGTGGCGGAACATTTCCTGGGTGCTGATCAGGTTGTCGCTGACGCCGGTGATTTCCGTGATCGACACCAGCACGCGTCTACCGCTGCCGAGGCGGGAGATCTGCACGATGAAATCGATGGCGCTGGCAATCTGCCGGCGCAGGCTGTCCTCGCTGCCCTGGAAACC
The DNA here is from genome assembly GCF_056400525.1 of Stenotrophomonas sp. P5_A9. Classification (NCBI taxonomy): domain Bacteria; kingdom Pseudomonadati; phylum Pseudomonadota; class Gammaproteobacteria; order Lysobacterales; family Lysobacteraceae; genus Stenotrophomonas; species Stenotrophomonas sp. P5_A9. The sequence goes on along the minus strand of NZ_JBFULC010000001.1, from coordinate 99,608 downwards.
GGCGAAGCCGGCCAGCATCTCGATGCGGTACAGGCAGTCGCGCGGGGAGTTGGCGTGGATGGTGGCCATCGAACCGTCGTGGCCGGTGTTCATCGCCTGCAGCATTTCCAGCACTTCGGCCCCACGCACTTCGCCGACCACGATCCGGTCCGGGCGCATGCGCAGGCTGTTGCGGACCAGGTCGCGGATGCTCACCGCCCCCTGGCCATCGGCACCGCCGATACGGCTTTCCAGGCGCACCACGTGCGGGTGGTTGAGCGAGAGTTCGGCGGTGTCCTCGACGGTGATTACGCGCTCGTCGCCCGGTACGTAGCTGGCCAATGCGTTGAGCAGCGAGGTCTTGCCCGAACTGGTGCCGCCGGAGACCAGGATGTTGCAGCGGCCCAGCACCATCGCGTGCAGCAGCGCCTGCATCGGGCGGTCGAAGGTGCCCATGCGCAGCAGTTCGTCGGGAGTGAACGGATCCTTGCGGAACTTGCGGATGGACACCATCGGGCCATCCACCGCGAGCGGGGAGATGATCGCGTTGAGGCGGCCGCCGTTGGGCAGGCGCGCATCGACCATCGGGTTGGATTCGTCCAGCCGCCGCCCCAGCGGGGCGAGGATGCGGCGCAGGATGCGCAGCAGGTGGCTGTCATCGCTGAAGCGCTGGGTGGCGCGTACCAGGCGCCCGCCCTGGGAGACATGGATGTCCTTGTAGCCGTTGATCAGGATGTCTTCGATGCTCGGGTCATGCAGCAGGTCGTCGAGCGGACCGAAGCCGGTCAATTCCTTGACCAGTGCGCCGGCCACCACCTCCATCTCGGCCTCGTTGACCGGGATGCGCCACTCCTGCACGAAGATCGCGGTCTGGGTGTGCACGTAGCGCGCCACGGTGTCCGGGGCCCACGCATCGATGTCGATGCGCTCGTCCTCGATGCTGTTGAGCAGGTGCTCATGCGCGGCGACGAGCACTTTCTGGTACTCGTCGGACTGCGCGAACGGGGGCGGCGCCGTGTCCACCGGGGCGATGGCCTCGGCGCGYGCATGCAGGGGGGCGAACGGGGTCACTTTGTCTTCCATGGGAGACCACTCAGGCGGAGGACGAGTTTTTCCCGCCACCCGCGCGGCAGGGCGTCGGCAACGGCCGGGTCCAGTCGCGCCAGCAGGGGGGTGAGGGCACGCAGGTAAGGATCGCGCGGCGCATCCTGAAGGAGCAGGTGGCCGTGGTTGGCGCTGCTGCGCAGGCGGTGGCAGTCGGGCAGGGTGGCCAGCAGCGGCACGCCGAAGCGTTCTGCGATCTGCGCCGGTGCCAGCCCGCCGGCTTCGTCGTGGCGGTTGATCACCAGGTGCAGGCGACCATCGCGCGCGCCCAGCGCTTCGAGCTGCTTGAGCGCCAGGTCCAGCGACACCAGTGTGCCGATCGCCTGGTCGGCGACGAGCCAGATGTCATCGGCGCTGTTGAGCAGCGAGCGCGGGATCTGTCGCACGGGTGCGCCGCCAAGATCGCACAGCACCGTGTCGAACACGCCGCGCAGGCGCTGCACCAGCACGGCGGGATCGGCGATGGGGCCGGTATCGCTGCCGGCCGGTTGACCGAGCAACGCCAGCCCACCCGGATGTCGGGTCATCGCGGTGCGGGCGAGGGTGGCGTCGATGCGGTTGGCGTTGCGCAGCGCATCGTCGTAATGGAACTGGCTGTCCAGATTGAGGTACAGCGCCGCGTCGCCCGCCGGCTGGCCCAGGTCGAGCAGCAGCAGGCTGTTGTCGTGCTGCGACGGATCGGGGTCGGTACTGGACGTGGCGCCGGGATGGCCGAGCTGTTGCGCCAGCACGCCCACATGGGCGGCCAGGGTGCTGCTGCCCACGCCGGCGCGTACACCCAGCACCAGCACCAGCCGCGCCTTGTGCGCCGGTTCGGGCGCCACGCTGCGGACCGGCGCGCTGCCGCCGGCGCGGCGCAAGACGGCATCGATGTCGGCGGTGGACGCCTCCAGGTCGAGGATGTCGCGCACGCCTGCGCGCAGCGCGGCCACTACGCCATCCAGCTGGTCCGGGGCGGTGGAGCCAACCGCCACCAGTGACAGATCGGGCAGCGTGCGTTGCAGATGCCGGGTCAGATCGGTGGTTGCGGCCGCCTGTTCGCGGCGGAAATCCAGCAGCACGATGCAGGTGCCGTTGCGCCGATACACATCCAGCGCGAGCGTCGAGCCGCGGCTGTCTTCCCACTCCACGCGGGTGCCGACCGGCAGCTTGGCGCCGAGCGCTGCCAGCAGGTCACGGTTGGGGGCGACCAGCACCAGGGTCATCGGCGGCGCCATCGGGTGCAACAGCGGGATCGAGGCGGAGGACATGCGGGGCGGGCTCCTGGCATCGGCTCAGCGCGAGAAGCCGGGCAGCTGGTCGGACGAGGCCGGGCTGAGCAGCCAGGCACCCCACACCGGCAGGTTCGGCTTGGCTTCGCGGTCCCCCGGCAGCGGTACCACGGTGTCGCGGGCCAGCGGTTGCACCAGGCGCGGGGTGACGATGATCACCAGTTCCTTCTCCTCGCGTTTGTAGCTCAGGCTGCGGAAGAACGCGCCGATGATCGGCAGGTCGCCCAGCAGCGGAATCTTGTCGACGTTGGAGCTGACGGTGTTGCTGACCAGTCCACCGATCACGAAGGTCTCACCATCGCCCAGTTCCACGGTGGTGTCGGCGCGACGGGTGGTGATGGAGGGGATCTGCACACCGTTGTAGGAGACACCCGCAGCGTAATTGAGGTCGCTGGCTTCCGGGGCGACCTTCAGCGCGATCCGGTTCGGACCGAGCACGGTCGGGGTGACGGTCAGGCCGATGCCGAACGGCCTGAAGGTGACGGTGGTGGTGCCCAGACCCTGGGGTTCCAGGATCGGCAGCTCGCCACCGGCCAGGAAGCTGGCGCTCTGACCGGACAGGGCGACCAAGGTGGGTTCGGCCAGCACGCGCGCCATGCCGTTGCTCTGCAGCAGGTCGATGTTGGCATCCCAGCCATGGGTGAGCGACTTGAACACCAGCCCGAACGCAGAGGACAGCGGGTTGTTGACCACCGGCACGTCGGGGTCGGTGCCGACCGGGGCGACGCCGGGCAGGGTGCCGCCGGGCCGGGTGATGCCATAGAAGAAGCCATTGTTGCGGTTGGCAAAGCTCATCCCGATCTGCCGCAGCACCGACTTGTTGAACTCCACCACCTTGACCTCCACCTGGACCACACCGCCACTGGCAATCGTGGACGCATCGGCGAGCTGGCCGTCCTTGCCCAACGCCATGCTGGCGGCCTTGCGGGTCTGCTCATGGTCCAGCAGGTCTGCCGCACTCCCTTGCAGCAGACCCTGGCCATCCTGCAGCGTGAGCTGCAGGTCTTGCGACGGCGGCAGCGCCCCCTGGACCGCGCTGCGCACATCGATCTGCATCCGTTGCGGCTCGCTCTGCTGGCGGCGCCACACCAGCAGGGTGGTGGTGCCTGGCGCCTTGCCCACCAGCAGCGCCTGGCGCTTGCCGCTCAGCATCACCACGTCGGCCACGCTGGGATCGGCGATGGCCACCCGCTCCAGATCGGCCGGCAGCGTCCACGGCCGTTGCTCGCGCGTCTGCAGGACCACATCGGCGTTGGCCATGCCCAGCACCGGGCAGGTGCCCAGCAGCAGCGCCAGCAGCAGGCGCGCCGGCCAATGACGTGAGGTGCGGTACAGACGGGCATTGCAGGGCGTCATGGAGTCTCTCGGTCGGGCTCAGGGCGAGCGGCTGTGGGAGGAAACATCGCCGCGGATGATTTCGACACCGCGATCCAGGCGCGGGGTGGCCCGCGGTGCGCTGGCACGGACCGGCATCGGCGCGCGCGCGGCGTGCGTCGCGCGGCCGGCCAACGCGTCGCTGTCGATGCCGGCGTAGGCATCGTTCTCCGGCGACTGCAGCGCCAGGCGTTGTTCCGGGCTGAGCTCGCGTCGCGCGTCGAGTACGCCGCCGGGCTGGGCGAACAGGCTCTGGTCGGGCTGGCCGACATCGGCCGGATTGCGCAGTGCCAGGAACAACCGGCCCTGCTGCGCACCCAGCAACAGGCGGTTGGCCTCGGCCACCGGCACGGCCAGCACCGCGCTGCGGATGGGCGCGTTGGTGCTGTTGCCGCTGTTGCTGCCACTGGACGCGGACGCTCCCTGGATGTCCTGTGCGCGGCTGTCGTTGGCGCCCGGTGCGGCGTCGTTGGCCGCGGTGCTGGGCTGGCCAGGCGCGCTGTCGGCGGCGCCGTAGCTGAGCACGCGCAGCCGCGACAGCAGCAGCCGTGCCTGCGCCTGGCCGTCGGTGTTCATGCCCGGCGGCGCGCGCAGGTTGAGGAACACATCGACATAGTCACCGGGCAGGATGCGGTTGCCGGCGGCGACCAGTTCGTCCACCGGCACCGCCAGCGCGCGCTCACCCGGATTGAGCCGGAGGGCATAACCCTGCGCCATCAGCGCGCTGTTCAAGGCGGTGCCGGCGGCGATATCACGCACCGGCACCGCGCCGGAGGCGTCGGCGATGTTTGCGTAGCCACCGACCGGTGCCTGCGGGGCCGCGCCGATGCGCAGGTCCGATGCGGCGATCGGGCGGCCGGCGGGCAGGCGGGTAGCGGCTTCCACCACCGGCCAGTGCTGCGGCTGGCCATCCACCTGGGGCGCTGGCGCGGCCACGCTCTGCGCCGGACGCCGGCTGACCAGAAACGCCACCAGCGCCAGCACCAGCGCCAGCGCGATCAATGCGACAGCGGCGATGCGGGTCAACTTGAGCATGCAGACTCCGGGCAAGGGGCGCGTCGCATCACGGCGTGCCCAGGTCGAGCTGGGCCACCGCAGTACTGCGGATCGGCTGGGTGATCAGCCAGCCGTAGACGCGGCCGGTGCCGGGCAGGAAGGGTTTGCTGCTGTAGTCGTAGCTCACCGACACCTGGATACACTGCGCACTGGCCAGCCCTGCGCAGGGCGCCGGTGCGGAGACCACGATCGGCGGCGCGCCGGCGGTACTGCAGTTGGCCGGTTGGCCGGCGAAATTCAACAGCCACTGCATCGAGCGCTGTGCGGCCTGACAGGCGGCGACCCGGCGCTCGCTGGTGCTGGCATAGCGCAGCGAGGCGCGCGCGCCTTCGGCCGAGGCCAGGGCCAGGGTCTGCTGGGCGGCCATGATCATCACCCCGGTGTAGGTGAGCATCAGCAACGGCACCAGGCCCAGGATCAGCATGAAGGCGAATTCGATGGTGACCACGCCGCGCTGTCGCGCGCGGTCGGTGCGATGGAGGGTATGGCGGCTCATGGGCCTGCTCCGTAGGTGCTCCAGGCGATGAAGCCCAGCGTGGTGAAGGCAAGGTAGGCCGCGTACGGAATGCCGACCCGGCCCTGTCGCGAGGCGTGGATGCGGCGAGCCGTCGGGCGCGCCTGCCAGTGCTGCTGTGCGCGTGCATGCAGCCATTGCGCACGCAACGGCAGCGTGGCGCGCAGGCCGGGCGCGAGGAGCACGCACAACGCATGCGCACCGGCCATCAGGCTGCTGATCACCCAGATCGGCAGCAGCGCCGGGGCGCCCAGCAGCAGGCCAAGTACGGCGAAGTACTTCACGTCGCCGGCGCCCATCCAGCCCAGCAGGTAGAACGGCAGCAGCGCTGCCAGACCCACCACCAGGCCGGCCAGATGCGTGCCTGGGAACGTGCCCGCGCCGCTGCCCCATGTCCACAGCAGCCATCCCAGTGCGGTCGCGCCGACGCACGACAGCCAGCGGTTGGACACGCGCCGCGCATACAGGTCGCTGATCGCGACCTGTGCACTCAGCAGCAGGGCCAGGACGGGCAGCAGTGACATCCGATGGGTCCTCCGTGATAGCGCATCGAACCGGGGAACAGCGGTAAACCGTTGGCATCGCCGCAGGCGCACAGCCTGCAGTCGCAGTGCTTGCGGGAGCGCGGCGCCGATCAGCCGGTCGACGGGGCGCTGCCACCGCCGGCGCTTTCAACCAGTGTTTTGAGCTTGGCGAACAGCGAGGTGAACATATCGCTGAGGCCGGTCTTCGCGGCGACCACCAGGACGCCGGCGATCACGGCGGCGAGGATGCCGTATTCGAGCGCGGTGACGCCGTCTTCTTCGGCGAGGAAACTGCGGATGGAGGCTTTCATGACGGTCTACTCCCTGTTCCGGTCAATCAATGGGACTGCCTGCGTATGGATGGGGGATCTCCGGCTCCGCCGGATCCATCCTGTGGCCTGCGCGCTCCGTGCGCAGGAAGCGGCCGCGCCTGCGGCCGCAGGCCTACTTGGGCATTGCCAGGCAGGCCATGTGCGGGAAGGGCGGAGCAGGCAGCGTCGCACCGCGCGGCGTCTTCGCCAGCGCATGTTGATTTGGGAACAGCGTCACATCCCTGAGCGTCTGCATTGCTTCCCCCTGTCGTGCATACCCGGTTTCCGCCATGGAACTGCCGGGATGCGTGCCTGCCGGAAAGTCCGGCGCGATCAACAGTATTCAATTCAATCATAGGCAGCGATGCGTTCGACTTTAACCGCTGCGGCTCGCCCTTTATCCATGCGTGGGCGTTGACCAACATTTAATGTTTATAAAGTGAAAGAGGTGTGTTTATAGCGTGATGAGGGGGTGATGAGGGATTTCTGGCGCGTAGTTTAGACCGTTCCAAGCTGTTTCAAGGCGTTTTCTTCACGCGCAGAGCCCGCTGCGGCGGTGGGTTTACCTTCCGGCGAGTTCATGCATACTTGCCGAAAATGCGCATCGATAATCGGGCGTCGACCCGCGCGCAATATGCAGGAAGGACATTTCATTGTTTCCCGTTGCCGCGCTGGCGGCCGGTGGCGGGTTTATGCAGGGCATTGGCCGAGGACATTCAGGACGAAACGGGCGCAGCCGGTTTGACCGGCGTCGCGCGCATCCAGGCGCAAGGGGGCATCACTGTCATGGTAGATGGTGTAGTGGACGACAACGGCGACGGCGCGCTCAGGCCTTATGACCTGGCCACGCTGAGCGGCGTGCTGCGCGTCTGCGACCTGGAGATGGTCCTGCTGGACGGCAACGGTCCGCGCGCGAGCCTGCATTCGCGCGTGCACGACGAGGCCCTGTTCTGCACCGCGCAGTGCGGCTTCCATTTCCGTGGGCGCTTCATGCTGCCGCAGGACTGGTGCCTGCTGGGCTTCATCCACGCCACCGAGGAAGGTCAAAGCTGGTGCCACGGCATCCCACTCAGTGCTGGCATGGCCGTCACCGTGCTGCCGGAGGGCATCAGCGAGTTCACGCTTAGCGCGGGTACGCATCTGAGCCTGCTGCTGGCGCCGATGCAGCGCGTGCAGCGCAAGCTGACCGAACTCAGCCTGCGCAACACGTTGCCGTCGGGGCAGGCGCTGTCGCTGTTCAACGTGGATTGCGCACCTGGCGGGTCGGCGCTGCCGCAGCGCTATGCCGACCTGCACGAACACCTGGCCCAACCGGGCGGGCTGCTGCCTGCCGATGCGGTGGAATCGGTGTTGCACGCGCACATCCATGCACTGCTGGGCGCCGGCAGCGAGGACCGGCCATCCAATACGCGCGCCCGCCGTGCGCATTACCTGATCGCGCAGCGCGCCGAGAATTTCATGCGGCTCAACCTGCGTCGCTATATCTACATGCATGAAATCTGCGACGCCGCAGGCGTCAGTGAGCGCGCCCTGCGCTACGCTTTCGAGGACTTGTTCGGCACCTCGCCAAACCGCTATCTGTCGATGCTGCGCCTGTGCGCGGCCTGCCGTGGGTTGTCGATGGCAGACTCGAGCCGCAAGTCGGTCAAGGCGGTGGCGCTCAGCTGTGGCCTGTGGGATCTGTCGCGGTTTGCCGACAACTATCGGCGCGTGTTCGGCGAGCTGCCGCGCGACACGCTGATGCGTGCGCCGGCCCAGATCGGTAGCCCCGCCTGATCGTTTCACCCCTTTGCCTGCGCTGCCGCCGCCCGCCATGCACGTTTCCGGCAATCTGCCGGAATTGCGCATGCCGCTGCCGGTTATCGTTCTTGTCTTGCCGGAACGCACGCATGTGCTGCCGGAATGAAGTGCCCCGCCGATGACGTGGCGACTGTAATGACATCCAAGTGCCGCAAGGCATGGCTGATGCAGTCCACATCGTCCGTACACGGGGGAATACCTGATGAACCGTATTTTTCGACTGGTCTGGAGCCACCGGCTGAATGCCCTGGTGGTCGTCTCCGAAGTGGCCACCTCACGCGGCAGCCTGGTGGCCGGCCCCGTCGTGGTGCATCTGAAGGTCCCGCTCTCCCTGCTGTCGATGGGCCTGGCACTGGCCCTGTGCAGCGGCACGGCACTGGCCAGTGAAAGCCAGACCCGCAGCGACCTGGATGCCCTGACGGCCAAATACGCGCCGCTGCCGGTCAAGGTGGATGCGGACACCGCGCTGGCAGCGGTGGTGCGTACCCGCGACAGCTCCCCCGCGCTCAGCGCCGATGCCAATGTCAATCTGAACCTGGGACTCGGCAAGGCCGCCGGTGGGGCGAACGCGTTGTTGGGTGTGCAGGTTGGCAGCAGCGTGCAGGCGGCACTGCCGCGGCAGGTCGCCGTGCCGGGCGCGACGGCGACCGCCGCGACCGCGCTGGGGGTTTCGGTCGGCGGCACGCCGGTCCTGAAGCTCGACAACGGCGTCCATGCGGCGGTGGCGGTGGCGCCGAAGCCGTCGGTGCAGGCCAAGTCGACACTGACCACGAGCGCTACCGTGGACACGCTGAAGCTGGAGGACGCAGCGAGCGCTGGTGCGGCCGCGACGGTCGACGCCGGCACGGGTCATGCGCTGGCCGCGCAGGTCGATGGCAAGGCGCACGTGGACACGAGCGTGGCGATCGGCGCCCGCGAAACCGTCAGCGCTGGCGTGGACGACGCGGTCAACGCGACCCTGGTGACCGGCGTTGCCGGTGGCGTGAAGGTGGATGCGCTGGCGCATGCGGTGGTCGATGCCGACCGCAACCAGAAACTGGTGGATGCCAACGCGGGCCTGATGCAGACCAGCGCGTTGACGCTGTCGCCGACCGCAGCCTCCGGCGGTCTCCTCGGCGGGGTGGGCGACCTGCTCGGCGGCGTCGGCAACACGGTGGGCAATGTCGTGGGCGGGGTCACCGACACGCTCGGCAACGTCGTCGGCGGTGTCAGCAATACCGTCGGCAATGTGGTCGGTGGCGTGGGCAACACGGTCGGCAACATCGTCGGCGGCGTAGGCGGGGTGATCTTCCCGGCGCCGACCTCGCTGCCGCCGGGGCATCCCAAGGCACCGGCACCGGCCGATCCCAATGCCGGGCTGATCATCGGCACCGGCGGCCTGGTGGGCTCGCTGTCCAAGCTGGTCGGCCCCACCGCGCAGGGCCTGCTTGGTGGCGATGGCTACGTGCGCAACGGCAACCTGGCCGTCAACAGCGCCAATGTCATGCAGACCTATTCGGTGACCAACGTACTGGGTCTGCCGGTGGTGAACCTGACCCCAGCCGGCACGCTGCTGAACGGGCTGGGCGGCGCCGCCACCGGTGGCAGCTCGCACCTGACCCTGATCGGCGGTGTCACCTCCGACAGCTACATCTACAACATCAACAACGGCAATCCCAACGGCCTGCTCGGCCTGTTGCTGCCCGACCAGGCGCCGGGCTGGTCCAACAAGTGCGTGGACCTGCTGGTGGCCAGCATCGATTGCTGGGCGGTCAACGCCGCGCAGGATTACCAGGTGCTGGTCGGCGACGGCGCTTATGCCAATGGCTCGCGCGAAGTGGTGATCGGTGCGAATGCGCGCCACGAGCTGGCGCAGGTGGATGCCAACGTGGCCTTCCCCGGGGCGGGGCAGAACGATCCGAACGACCCCACCGGCGTGCCCACCGCCGACTACGCCGCGCGTATGGGCCACTCGGTGGTGGTCGGCGACAGCGCCAAGGGCACGGCCAACGGTCAGGTGCTGCTGGGCGCGGAGGCGACCTCCACCCAGGCCAACAGCGTGGCACTGGGCTACCGCACGGTGGCCAACCGCGGCGCGCAGGCCAGTTACAGCGCGTATGGCCTGAACACGCCGCAGATCTCCGCAGGCGAAGTCTCGGTCGGTTTTGCCGGGGGCGAGCGCCAGATCACCAACGTGGCGGCCGGCAGCCTGGCCACCGACGCGGTCAACGTCGGCCAGTTGCAGGGTGCGATCAACCAGATCGATGCGCTGGACGGCTTCGCGGTGACCTACGACGACGACGGCGCCGGTGGCGCCAACTACCGCCGCATCACGCTCGGCGGCGGCACCGGGACCACCACGCTGGGCAACCTGGCCCCGGGCGCGATCGGGGTGGCCAGTACCGAAGCGGTCAACGGCGCGCAGCTGTTCTCCAGCAACCAGGCGATCGTCGACTACTTCGGCGGGCTGACCGCGTTCGACCCGGCCACCGGCGCCTGGACCGCGCCGAGCTTTGCGATCACCACCGTGTCCAACGGCGGCGCGATCGCCCAGGGCGTGTACGACAACGCCACCGACGCGTTCTCGGCGGTGGACGGTTCGCTGGTCAACCTCAACAGCCAGATCACCGATATCCGCAACGGGGTCGGCAGCAAGTACCTCAAGGTCAATTCGATCGGGCTGGCCGCAGCTGCGGCCGGGCTGGACAGCATCGCGGTGGGGACGGGCGCCTCGGCGACGGCCGCCAACGCCATCGCCGTCGGTGCCGGTGCCGTGGCCGACCGCGTCGGTACGGTGTCCGTGGGCGCGGTGGGCAGTGAGCGCCAGGTGGTGAATGTCGCCGCCGGTACGCTGGCCACCGACGCGGCCAACATGGGCCAGTTGCAGGCATCCGAGCAGGGCGCACTGCGCTATGACGAAAACCCCGACGGCAGCGTCAATTACGCCAGTGCCACGCTCGGCAATGGCACCGGCACCACCCGTCTGGGCAATCTCAGCGCCGGTGCGGTGACTGCAGTAAGCACCGAGGCCATCAACGGCGCGCAGCTGTTCAATGCCAGCCAGGCGTTGGCCACGCATCTGGGCGGCGGCGCGGCGGTGGACGTCAACGGCGTGCTCAGCGCGCCCACCTACACGATCAACGCGGTGTCCAGCACGGGCCAGGTGACGGCGGGTGACTATAGCGATGTGGGTACGGCCTTCGACGCGGTCAGCCAGTCGCTGGCCAATGTCGCCGACCAGACCGACGCGGTGGACAAGCTGGCGGTGAAATACGACGTCGATGGCGCCGGCAACGCCACCGACACGGTCACCCTGACCGGCACCGGCGGCGGTGCGGCGGTGGCGCTGACCAACCTGGCCGACGGCAACGTGCTGGCCGGCAGCCGCGATGCGGTGACCGGCAACCAGCTGTTCCAGACCAACAACGCGATCATCGGCTACTTCGGCGGCACCACCAGCTTCGATCCCGCCACCAACCTGTGGACCGCGCCGACCTTCAGCATCTCCTCCATCGCCACCGATGGCAGCGTGCTGAGCAACGACTACAGCAACGTCACTGTTGCCTTTGCCGCCGTCGACGATTCGCTGGTCAGCCTCAACACCCGCATCAGCCAGATCCAGCCGGGCGCGGCCAACCCGTTCGTGCAGGTCAACTCGACCAAGACCGCTGCCAGCGCGACCGGCGCCAACAGCGTCGCCATCGGTCCGGTGGCCTCGGCCAGCGGCAGTGGCAGCACCGCCATCGGCGATGGCGCCAGCGCCAGTGCCGACAACAGCGTCGCGCTGGGCGCCGGCTCGATGGCCAGCGTGGGCGCGCAGAGCGGCTACACCGCTGCGTATGGCGCGGCCGGTGGCAGCAACTCGGCAGGTGAAGTGGCGGTGGGCAGCACCGGTGGCGAACGCAAGGTGACCCACGTGGCCGATGGCTCTGACCGCTACGACGCGGTCAACGTCGGCCAGCTGCAGAACGGCGTGACCTACGCCATCGACCAGTCCAAGGCCTACACCGACACGCAGATCAACAACATCAACAACGGCACCTCGGGCATGTTCCAGGTCAACAACAGCAACAACCTGGCCGCGCCGGCGGCGACCGGTGCCAACGCGGCCGCCGGTGGCGTCGGCTCGACCGCCGCCGGGGCCAACAGCACCGCATTGGGCAATGGTGCCAGCGCGCAGGCCAGCAACACGGTGGCGCTGGGCGCGGGATCGGTGGCCGATCGTGACAACACGGTCTCGGTCGGCAGCGCCGGTGCCGAGCGCCAGATCACCCACGTCGGCGATGGCAGCGCCGCCACCGACGCGGTCAACGTGCGCCAGCTGCAGGCCTCGCAGCAGGGCACGATCCGCTACGACACCACCGTCAACGGCGCCACCAACCTCAACAGCGTCACCCTGGGCAGCACCAGCACCGGGCCCACCACCGTGCGCAACGTCGCTGCCGGTACCGCCGGCACCGATGCGGTCAACGTGGACCAGCTGCGTGCGGGGATGAACCAGAGCCTGGACTGGTCCAAGGCCTATACCGACGAGCGCTTCGATTCGTTCGACCGCAACCTGCGCCGCACCGATGACCGTGCCTCGGCCGGCGTTGCCGCCGCGATGGCGGTGGCCGGGTTGCCGCAGCCCTATGAAGCCGGCCGCAGCATGGCCGCGGTCGCCGCCGGCAGCTACAACGGCGAATCGGGCGTGGCGGTGGGCATCTCGGGAGTGTCCGAAGGCGGTCGGTGGATCTACAAGGTGGCCGGTACCACCAACAGCCGCGGCGAAGGCGGTGTCTCGGTCGGCGCCGGCATCCAGTGGTGATGCCGGAATCGCGAGCACTCTGCAGTGATCGTTCCCGGTGACCGCCGTCGGCGGCGCCGGGGATTCCAGCGCGGCTCCGCGCACAAGGGGGAATCCATGTCCGCAGCATCCAACACCCATGACCCGGCGCCGTTGCTGCGGTCGCTGTGGTTGTGCCTGGCGGTGCTGCTGTTCAGCGCCTGCGCCAGCGGCGGCAAGCACAAGCAGGTGCTCAGCGCCGAGACGATGCCCGGCACGCAGGACGGCGAGGTGGCCTTCCCCGATCCGGGGCGCGCCACGCTCAAGGAAGGCCTATTTGTCGACCTGGACAACCTGCGCCTGTTCGCGCGCGGGATGAGCAAGCGCCAGCTCCACACGCTGTTGGGCACGCCGCATTTCGGCGAAGGAATGTGGGGCGTGCGCGAGTGGAACTATCTGTTCAACTTCCGCAGCACACCAGGTGGGGACTACTTCACCTGCCAGTTCCAGGTGCACTTCGACAGCAAGGGCATCGCCCAGGCCGGCTACTGGAAGCCGCAGGCCTGCGCGGCGCTGCTGCAACCGCCGGAACCCCCGCCGCCGCCGCGTCCGGCACCGATGTCGGCCGAGCCGGTGCGGCTATCGGCCGATGCGTTGTTCGGTTTTGATAGTGCGGTGCTGACCGATGTGGGTCGGCGTAGCGTGGAAGGATTGCTGCAGCAGGTGCGCAGCGCCAGCCAGACCCGGACCATCCAGGTGCTGGGCTACACCGATCGCATTGGCAGCGACAGCTAAAACCTGCTGCTGTCGCAACGGCGTGCAGATGCGGTTCGCGATGCGCTGGTGCAGGGCGGGGTGCCCGCTGCGGCGATCATTGCCGAAGGACGCGGCAAGTCCGACCCATTGGTGCAGTGCATGCAGGGCGACCGCCAGGCGGTGATCGCCTGCCTGGCACCGAATCGCCGTGTGGAAATTTCTGGTCTGGTGCAGCCCCGCTGAGCCGTTGCGCGGCCGGTGGCCGCGCGTCCTCCCCCCGTCTGGCTCCGGATGGATGCGGTTGGTCCGCATCGATCGGAGCGGCTTTTGACCTGGCTCGTCGCCCCCGCGGGATGTCTCCCCCGTCATCGCACTGGGGCGGCGGGCCAGGTCACCCTCTGGATGAACCTGCCCGAGCCCCCGTGCCGTTGCGTGACGGTTACGGCATCAGCACCTTGTCGATCACGTGGATCACGCCGTTGCTCTGACGCACATCGGCGATGGTGACGTGCGCGGTGTTGCCCTTGCTGTCGGTGACGGTGATGCCCTTGCCGACCTGGCGAGCGGTCAACGCTTCACCCTGCACGGTGGTCAACGACGCCTTGCCGCCGCCTTGCTTGATCTTGGCCAGAAGCGCGGTGCTGTCCACGTTGCCCGGCACGACGTGATAGGTGAGCACCTTGGTCAGGTCGGCCTTCATGTCCGGCTTGAGCAGGCCGTCGACGGTGCCCTTGGGCAGTGCGGCGAAGGCAGCGTTGGTCGGGGCGAACACGGTGAACGGGCCCGGGCCCTTCAGTGTTTCCACCAGTCCAGCGGCCTTCACTGCGGCGACCAGCGTGGTGTGGTCCTTGGAATTGACGGCGTTGTCGATGATGTCCTTGTTGGCGTACATCGCCGCACCACCGACCATCGGGTTGGCGGATTTGGTGGCCATCGTGGTAGCGGGCTTGGCCATCGGCGCCTGCGCGAACGCGAGCGGGGCGGTGGCGGTGGAAAGGCAGGCAAGCAGGAGCAGACCGGTGAACGAGGATTTCATGTGCTTCTTCCCGACAGTGGCGTCCAAGTGACGCATCGGTATCTACGCGGGGAGCGACGCACCGGATGCAGTGCCACGCACATTCTTTTTTGTGTGACGGGCAGGTGAGGGCGCTTCAGCCCTCACCACGTGCGCTGGTGATGGTGGCGCCTTCGCGCATCACCAGGGTCACCGGGGTCTTTTCGACCACCTCCAGCAGGCGCTGCCACTGCGCATCACTGAGTGTCGCGCTGGCATGCAGGATGCGATGCACCACCAGCTTGCCGGCCGCATCGCGCGCGGACGACAGCTCGGCGCGGAACTCGCCCAGCACCCAGCCTTTCTTTTCCGCATACATGCGCAGGGTGATCGCGGTGCACGCCGACAGCGCCGCCAGGTACAGATCGAATGGCGCCATGCCGGCGCCCTGGCCGCCGAGCGTGGCCGGCTCATCGGCGATCAGCTCATGGGCACCACTGTGGATGCGGTGGCGGTAGTTGCTGCCGTCGGTAACGATCTGGACCTGTGCCATGCGGGATGCCTGCCGGGAGCGGTGAGAGGCGCAGGATGGCATGAGCACGGCTCACGATGCCATCACGGCCCTGCTCGCATCGTCAGGCCGTTGCGACCGGTGTGAACCGTATCCTTTTCACCAAGGAGCCTGCGTCATGAAAGCGTTCGCCATTGCCGTCCTGGCCAGTTCACTGGTCGCCTGCGCCTCCACGCCGACGGTCAACACCGACTACGACAGTGCCGCTACCTTMGCCTCCTACACAACCTACTCGTGGGCGATCAAGCCCCAGGCCAGCTCACCGCTGGTGCAGCAGCGCGTGGTGGCGGGCATCAATGCCCGTCTGCAGGCCAAGGGCCTGCGCGAAACACCGCAGGGCGGTGACATCGCCCTCGCCGCGCACATCATGACGACGCAGCGGCAGACGTTGGACACGTTCTACACCGGCAGTGGCATGGGCGGTTGGGGCTGGCGCGGGGGCTGGGGCGGCGGCATGGGCAATGCGACCACCACCGTGCGCACCTATCAGGTAGGCACGCTGGTGGTAGACATGTTCGATACCCGCACCCAGCAGGCGGTGTGGCGCGGCACCGCCAGCGGCACCGTGCCCACTTCGCCGGCGAAGGTCAACGCGGCGATCGAAACCGGCCTGGACAAACTCTTTGCCGCCTATCCGCCAGGGGCGACGGCCCCGCGTCGATGACGGCGCGGTGGTCGGCCGCCGGACTACGGCGCCCGTTTGGGATCGCCGCCACCGGCGGCGATCCAGGCATCCACCGCCTGCGCCACCACGGTCATCGGCATCGCGCCGTTGCCGAGGATCAGATCGTGGAAGGCGCGGATGTCGAAGCGGTCGCCGAGTTGCGTACGCGCTTTCTCGCGCAGCGCAAGTAGCCGCAGCTGGCCCATCTTGTAGGACGAGGCCTGGCCCGGCTGGACCAGGTAACGGTTGATCTCCACGCGTACATCGCCGGGCGTCATGCCGGTCTTGTCCTGCAGGTAGGTGGCCGCCTGTTCGGGCGTCCAGCGCTTGCGGTGCAGGCCGGTATCCACCACCAGCCGCACCGAGCGGAACATTTCCGCCTGCAGGCGGCCCAGGTCGCCGGCCGGGTCATCCTTGTAGATCCCGGTCTCGGCCATCAGCTGCTCGGCATACAGCGCCCAGCCCTCGCTGAAGGCGCTGGGATTGAGGCTGCGGCGCAGCAGCGGCAGGTCGGTCAGCGTCTGCCCGATCGAAATCTGGAAGTGATGGCCCGGCGCGCCCTCGTGGTAGGTGAGGGTAGGGATGCTCCAGCGCGTGTTGGAGTCGATGTCGCCCAGGTTGATGAAGAACGTGCCCGGCCGCGAGCCGTCCATCGCCGGTGGGTAGTAGTAGCCGCCCGGCGAGGTCTTCTGCATGTGCGTCGGCACCGGCTGTACCACCAGCTTCTGCGGCGGCAGATGGCCGAACCAGCGCGGCAGGATCGGGTCCAGGTCACGCAGCCGCTGCTCGATGTCGCCCAGCAGTTCCCTGCGGCCGGCATCGCTGTCGGCGTACCGGTAACGCGGATCGTCGCGCAGCTGCTGCACGCGCGCGGCCACGCTGCCCTCGCGCAGGCCGAGCTGGGTAAGCCGCGCATCCATCGCCTTTTCCACGCGCGCCACTTCATCCAGGCCGATCTGGTGGATCGCATCGGCGTCCAGGTCGGTGCTGGTGTACCAGCGCAGCGCCGCATCGTAGTAGGCCTTGCCCTGTGGCAGCGCCCACACGCCCTTGTTGCCCAGGTGCCTGGCCTGCAGCGCCTGCACATCGGCCAGCAGACGCTGGTAGCCGGGGTTCACCGAGGTCTGCACGGCCATGCTGGCCTGCGCGAGCAGTTCGGCACGCCGCGCCGGTGCGATTGCCGCCACTTTCTCCAGTTTGCGTTGCAGCGACTGCACCCACAGGCTGTCCTTGGGCGCGGGCGCCAGCAGCGTGCGGAACTGCTCGGCCGCGCCCTGCAGCGCCACCTCCGGCGGCACCACGCCCTGCGCGGCCTGCATGTCCACGTTGGCGCGCACCTGGTCCAGCTTGGGGCCCATCGCCTGCAGCCGCGCGATGTAGCTGCGGGCGCTGGCCTCGTCGGTGACCGCGTGCTGGTTGTCCATGAACTGCGGCAGGTTCACCGGCAGGCTGAACAACTGGTCCACCGCGTAGGTGCTGCCGCCCACCGGCAGCCACGCGGCCGCCCACGGCACCGCCATCAGGTCGATCTGCGCCTGGTAGAACCAGCGCGCCAGGCCGTCGCTGAGCTGTTGCTGCGGATCCAGTGGGGCGCCGTGCCAGTCCTTGATCGCGGCGAGGTTGTCGGCCAGGAAGCGCCGGTTGACCTCACGCTGGGCCAGCGACACATCGGTGAGCTGGCTGGAGAAGTCGGCACCGTCGCCGCTGATGCCCAGCATCGTGCGCAGTTCCGGATCGGCATTGATGGCGGCCATGGTCTGTGCATCGAGCAGGCCATTGAAGGAAACGGCAGCAGGTGTACCGGCAATGGCGGGGGCCTGTGCCTGCGCGGCCGGCACGGTCAACGTGAGAGGTGAGGCCAGGGCGACGGACAGCAGCAGGGGCAGGGTGGCAGGCTTGTGCGCAAACACGAGCTATCTCCGGTGGCGGGCGGTGTGCGCGCAGGCTACGCCAGGCGCGCAGGCCGCGCATCTGCGACGGGTCACGCGGTCGCCGGGGCGGGCGGGCGCACATTGCCGTGCTACGACCCGCCCCGCCATACATGCGCGCTTTATCGGCACCGTCAACCCGCGCGTCGCTCGAAACCATCGCTGCTCCATGCCTCGCTGTCCACGCCGTGATGGATCACGAACAGGCCGTCCGGATCGTAACGGCGCTTGGCTGCCAGCAGGCGCGGGTAGTGTGGCCCCCAGAACGCCTGCTGCCAGTCTTTCTGGAAGTAGTCACACTCGGACACATAGGTAGGCGCCTGCGGCGCCACCGCGCTCAAGGCTGTATAGGCGCGGCTCACCCGTAGCGCGCCATGGCGCGCCTCCGGCGCGTTCACCGCCCCGCCGCAGCCGGGGTACACCGGGCCGCCGGCGTTGCCGATCAGCGCCAGTGCGAAGGCATCCAGCACCGCCGGATGGGTGGCGGTGGCAGCGCTGGCGGCGAGGGCATCGGCCGGTGCGCCGAACAGGCCCTTGTTGCAGTGCAGGCCCACGTCCATATGTTCGGCCGCTGCGCAAAGCGCGTCGGCGGCGTTCTCTATGCGGTCCTCGCCAAGCAATGCCGAGGGCAGCCATGCCGAGGCGTAGCCGTGCAGGAACCAGCCCACCTGGCCCTGGTCGCCCTTCCACAGCATGTGCGTGGGCGGCGCGCCGTCGCGGGTGTCTTCGGCGATGATCTGCGGTGCGTGCTGGCGGAAGAAATCGGCATTCCAGAAATCCCGCGCCGGCATTGCCAGTGCCTGCAGCGGCTCTCTGACGGTGTAGTCCGCACGTGCCTGGATCCACGCCAGCAGCGGCTGCCAGGTTGCTTCGGCCGTCTCGCGGTCCAGCCCCTGGAACACCATCGAGATGGACAGCACGCGCTCGCCGCCGAAGGTAATCTGCTCCCCCCAGTGCGGATTGCACAGGGCGTCGCGGTAGAACCGCAGCACCTGCGCGGCCAACGCGCGCCATGCCGTTTCGGTGCCGGCCTGCACTTTGAGCGAGATCCCGCCGAAGGTGCGCGGCAGCGCATGGGTTTTGAGGGTCATGCGGGTGACGATGCCGAAGCTGGCCGCGCAGCCGCCCTTCAACGCCCAGAACAGCTCCGGTTCGTGGTCGGCGTTGACCACCCGGACCTCGCCGTCGGCGGTCACCACCTCCGCCTCCAGCAGGCTGGCGGCGGCCGTTCCGAACGCCTTGGAGAAACTGCCGAAGCCACCGCCGGTGACCAGGCCGGTGACCCCCACCGAGGTGCAGCCACCGCCCTGCACGTAGCGCCCGCCTTGGGTGGTGACCGCATCGTAGGCATCGATCCACATCGCCCCGGCGCCTACGCTCACCGCCGGCTGGGGCGCAGTGCCCGGCCGCGCGCCCTGCGGCACGAAGGCATCATGCAGCTGCACCTGCTTCATCGCCCGGGTCCAGACCAGCAGCGAATCCGGCGCGCAGGAGGTGCCGTGGTAGCTGTGGCCACCGCCCTTGACCACCAGCCGCAGCCGGTGCCGCCGCGCGAAGTTGACCGCGGCGGCAACGTCGGCACTGTCGCGGGCGGCCACCATCTGCGCGCTGGGGACCGAACGCCACGCCCCGAAGTAGCCGCTGGTCTGGGTCAGCCCGGGCTGGTCGCCGATGTAGAACGGATTCTGGATCTGCGCCATGCCCTCGGCACGGGTGGCCGCATCGCCGAGGAACGGCGACTGCGGCACCGACAGCCGCCCGCCGACGGCGCGCGACAGCTGCTCCCAATCGGTGGCGGCCGGCCAGCCCACGCCGCCGGGACGCGCCCGGGCCCATGCGTTGGCCGGCGCGGCAGCGGCTTTCAGCACCAGCGGCAACAAGGGAAGGGCCAGGCTGGCCTTGAGGCAGTCGCGTCGTTTCATCGGGGGCATTCCTTCGGTCGTGGCCAGTGGCGATGGCAGCCACTGTGCGCGCCGAAAGGCCCGCCGCCATTGGCGTGGGGATGAAGGCAGGGACAAAGGGATGAGTGGTGGCCGGGGAGGGACGGGGCTCGGGTATGCTGTGGGGCGCAGCGCGGGGAAGGCGTTGCGCCACCTACCGACGGATGACCGATGGCTATCGCTTTGATCGCGTTGCTGCTGATGGAGCTTGTTCTCCAGATGGCCTGGAATCGCCTGTACTTCGTCTGTGGGATCACCCTGTTCGACCGGCGCATCGCCGCCCCGGCCGACGCCCGGGCGCGGCTGACACCGGGCAGCCTGGAGCGAGACCTGGCGACCGGGCAGGGGGCGACGCTGGCGTTCCGTCGATTCCCCGATGGTCTGGTCGCGTTCCGCGGCAGCTTCGGGTTCGCCCAGCGCCGCTACTATCCGCTGATGCGCGGCCTGATCGTGGTCGATGCCGAGCGCAACCAGGTGCGCGTGCTGGGGCTGTGCAGCTGGTTCCCGGTGGCGTTTGTGCTCGCGCTGGTGCCCATCATCGCGCTGCGGCCAAGCGCTGCACCGTTGCTGCTGCTGCCGGTGATTTTCGTGATCGGCTATGTCATCCAGAAAAAGCAGTTCCTTGCCGTGGTGGAGGCCATACGCGCGCAGCTGGATGACACGCCCATGGACGTGATCATGGCCGAGCGGCTGCAAGCGCGACGGCCCCACTGATGCGCCGCTTGCACGCCCTCCCGGCGCACAGGATATGAAACCCATCTCGACTGTACTGGGCGCGCTGTTGCTGACGCTCACTGCCTGCGCCGGGGTTGACACGCGCGCCGCCGCGTCAGCGGAGCCGGCGGATGTCCAGGCGCGCATCGACCGTGTCGAGCGCGGCCTGTCCACGCCGGTGACGGTCAAGGGCGTGCCCCCGGTGAGCTGGTCGCTGCGCGAGCGCATGGCCTTCCATCACGTCCCGGCGGTGAGCATCGCGCTGGTCAACCACGGCAAGGTCGAGTGGGTCCGGGCGTATGGGGTGCTGGACGCCGCCACCGCCCGGCCTGCAAGCCCGGCCACGCTGTTCCAGGCCGGTTCGGTCAGCAAGGCCGTCACGGCGATGGGCGCATTGCATCTGGTCGAGCAGCACGCGTTGTCGCTCGATGCGCCGGCCAACGATGCCCTGCGTGCGTGGAAGATTCCCGACAACATATTCACCCGCACCGCCCCGGTCACGCTGCGGCAGCTGCTCAACCACTCGGCGGGTATGACAGTGCACGGTTTCCACGGCTACGCGCCGGGGCAGGCGATTCCATCGCTGCTGCAGGTGCTTGATGGAGCGCCGCCAGCCAACTCTGATCCGATCCGGGTGGACGTCCCCCCGGGCACGCGGTGGCGGTATTCGGGCGGCGGCTTCAGCGTGGTGCAGTTGATGATGACCGAAGCCGGCAAGGCGCCGTTCGACCTGCTGATGCAACGCACGGTGCTTGGGCCGCTCGGCATGCGCGACAGCACGTATGCGCTGACCCTTCCGCCAGCGTGGCAGGACCGGGCGGCGACGGGGCACCGCAGCGATGGCAGCGCCGTTCCCGGGCATTGGCAGATCTATCCCGAGTCCGCAGCGGCAGGCCTGTGGACCACCGCAGCGGACCTGGCCAGGATCGTGATCGAGGTGCAGCAGGCGCAGGGGAGGCAGTCGGGCAAGGTGTTGTCCAGCGCCATGACCGCTACGCTGCTGACCCGTGGCCTGGGCGAATACGGGCTGGGCTTCTACGTCGAACCGCTTGGGGCAGGGACCAGTTTCAGCCATAGCGGCGGCACCGACGGCTTCCGCGCGCAACTGTATGGCTACAGCCATACCGGGCAAGGCGTGGTGGTGTTGACCAACAGCGACAGCGGCGCGGCGCTGATCGCCGAGCTGCTCGGCAGCATCTCGGCCGAGTACGGATGGCCCGAGTTCGGCCGGATCGAAAAGACCGCGCTGGCCCCGGATGCGGCCCTCAACGCGGCGGCCGCCGGCGCCTATACGCTGGAGGATCAACCGGCCGCCATCATTGCCGAGGGGGATCGCCTCTACTTCCAGAGCGATCTGTTCGGTGCGCAGCGCATGGAACTGTTTGCCGAATCGCGTACGCGCTTCTTCATGACCGCACAGGACATGAGCGTGGTGTTCAAGCGCGGCGAGGACGGTTTGGTTGCCGGCTTCGACCTGCTGCGTGGCGCGAACACCTATGTGGGTACGCGCCATCGGCCGTGACCGACGGTATCGCAGGTGCGTAGAATTGGCTGCTGACCTTACCGTTGCCGCGTGCAGAGGACGCCGGGTACATGAATCGTTCCGTACGCGATGGCGAGCGTCGCACCCGCCTTGCCGCAGCGATGCACGCCGCCGGCTGCACCCAACCCAAGGATTGGGTGCGCAGTGAGCTGGGCGAGGACATTCCCCAGTTCGCCCGTTTCCTCATGCTTCGTGACGTGCACCGGCTTGCCGATGCGGTGGATGACACCTTGACCGAGGCCCTGTACGACCAGCCCGAGCTGCAGCACACGCTGGATGCGTTGCGTGCCGCGGTGCCGTCGGCATCGCTGCACGCCTTGCTGCTGGCCTATGGCAAGGCACTGGGCAACGGTTTCGTGATGGCCCTGGATCAGGGGCCTGCCGCGCCGGAAGAAGGCATGCCCGGCTGGCAGCTAATGGAAACCGATGCCGACGGCGCGCCGACCGGACGCCGGGTGGAAGGCCTGCACGAGGACTATCTGGATTTCGACACGTCCTACGAGCGCCTATCCGTCGATGGGTATCTGCCATCTTCCTCAAAACTCGAGGATGGCGATGCGTAGGACGCTGGTGGGCGTGCTGTTTTCCCTGATGTCATTGGTCGCAGCCGCAGCCGCGGCCGTTGCGGGTGAGGGGCCGGGCTGGGTGCCGCCTGCAGGATCGGAGCAGGTGCCGCTCTGGCCCAATGGCGCGCCGGACCGGCCGCAGGCACGGCCCGCGCCCGAATCGGTATCCACGGTCAGGACGAAGACCGGTCACGACTATCTGGCCATCGCCAACGTGAGCGAGCCGACCATCACGGTGCTGCCGCCCAAGGGCGCCAACACCGGTGCGGCGATCCTGGTTTTCCCCGGTGGGGGTTTCAGCATCCTGGCGATGGACATCGAAGGCACCGAGATCTGCGACTGGGTCACCGCGCGGGGCATGACCTGCGTGCTGCTCAAATATCGCGTGCCGGGCGGCAACCATTACTGGAACAAGTCCTGCAACTGCCACATCACCCCGCCGGTGCCGTTCGCGTTGCAGGATGCGCAGCGGGCGATCCGGATGCTGCGTGCCCGCGCGCCCGGGTTGGGCGTGGACCCCCACAGGATCGGCGTGATCGGGTTCTCGGCAGGCGGCTATCTGGTCGCGCAGACCAGCAACATCCTCCAGCCTGCTTACCGGGCGGTCGATGCGGTGGATGAGATAAGCAGTCGCCCGGACTTCGCCATCGCCCTGTATCCAGGGCACCTGTGCCGCGCAGGGGACACGCTGGACCCCGGCCTGCCTGTCACCGATCAGGCGCCGCCGACCTTCCTGCTGCAGGCCTGGGACGATCCTGTCGACAGCATTTGCAACAGCACGGTCTATGCGCGCGCGCTCGACGCGGCCGGCGTGCCCACCGAGGTGCATCTGTTTGCCAAGGGTGGGCATGCGTTCGGCATGCGCCCTACCGGGCATCCGGTATCGTCATGGCCGACGCTGGTGGGGACCTGGCTCAAGGAAATCCAGGTGCTCTAACCTCACATCCTTCATCACGCGCAGGTGGCACCATCGACCGACCCCTAGTTTCGGAGGCTGCCGTGAACTCAACCGTCGTCCTGGCCCGCCCTTGGGCCATCCATCCCTTCCACGCCGCCGTGCTGGGCGGCGTGCTGCCGCTGTTCCTCGGCGCGCTGCTGGCCGACTACGCCTACTGGGGCACGTACCAGCCGCAGTGGAGCAATTTCGCCGCGTGGCTGCTGGTCGGCGCGATGGTGATGACCACGCTGGCCCTGGTCTGCGGCATCGTCGGGCTGGTTCGTGGCCGTCGCAACCTTGGCTATGCCGTGGTCCTGGCGGTCACCTGGGGCGTTGGCTTCGTCAACTGCCTGCAGCACGCCCGCGATGCGTGGGCGGTGATGCCGGCCGGGCTGGTGTTGTCGGTGATCGGCACCGTGCTGGCATTGGTGGCGACGTGGATCGGGTTTTCCAGCCTGCGCGTGGGAGGTGCACGATGAACCGTCAGATGATCAAAGGGGTATCGGTATCGGTGTTGGCGGCGGCATTGGCTGCCTGCGGCGGCCAGGCGCCCCAGCTCCATCAGATCGGGGGTACGCCCGAGTTGCCCGAGCCGCACCGTGGGCTGATGCCGGACATGACCATCGCCACGCCGTCCGCCTGGGGCGACCGGATGCCGACTGTGCCCAAGGGCTACCGCATCGCCGCGATCGCCACCGATCTGGCCATTCCGCGCCAGACCCTGGTGCTGCCCAACGGCGACATCCTGGTGGCCGAAGGCCGTGGCGGCAACGAACCGGCGCTCAAGCCCAAGGACGTGATCGCCGGGAAGATAAAGGCCAAGGGCACCACGCCGGTCAAGGGCGGCAACCGTCTGACCCTGCTGCGCGACGCCGATGGTGACGGTGTGTATGAGATGAAGACGGTGTTTGCCGACAAACTCAACGCGCCCTATGGCCTGGCGCTGATCGGCAGTGCGCTGTACGTGGCCAATCAGGACGCGCTGGTGCGTTTTGACTATCAGGCCGGTCAGACCAAGGCCGGCGCAGCGCCGGTGAAGGTCACCGACCTGCCGGCGGCGATCAACCACCACTGGACCAAGTCGCTGGCCGCCAGCGCCGACGGCCGCTATCTCTACGTCGGCATCGGCTCCAACAGCAACATCACCGAACGCGGCCTGGACGTTGAAATCGATCGTGCGCAGGTCTGGCAGATCGACGCGGCGAGCGGCGCACATAAAACGTTTGCCACTGGCCTGCGCAATCCCACCGCGCTGGCGATCCAGCCCGGCACCGGCGCGCTGTGGGCGGTAGTCAACGAGCGCGACGAAATCGGCCCCAACCTGGTGCCCGATTACCTCACCTCGGTGCGCGAAGGCGCATTTTACGGCTGGCCGTACAGCTACTGGGGCAAGAACGTGGATCGCCGCGTGATGCCGCAGAACCCGAAGAAAGTGGCCTCGGCCATCGCACCGGACTACGCCCTGGGATCGCACGTGGCCGCACTCGGCGTGTCGTTCTCCGCCCCGGCGATGGGCGCGACGTTCGCCGATGGCGCCTTTGTCGGTGAGCACGGCAGCTGGAACCGCGACCCGCCGGCCGGCTACAAGGTGGTCTTCGTTCCCTTCAGCAATGGCCGTCCGGCCGGCGATCCCATCGATTTCGCCACCGGCTTCCGTGGCGATGACGGCAAGACGCGGGGCCGCCCGGTCGGGGTCACCGTTGATCCGCGTGGTGCGCTGATCATTGCCGATGACCTGTCCAACACCATCTGGCGGGTGACACCGGCAGCAGGGGCGGCAGCGCCGAACTGAACCTGACAGGATGTCGATGCGTCAATGTGCACGCATTGACGCGGCGTTGCCACAATTGGCGTAAATTGCTGACCGAATTGCGACGGGCGCTGTAGCGCCCGTCGCCTCATGTCCGCGTGCCTGCAACGCCTTCGCTCAAGATCCGGTGCCTCAATGTTGTCTGCCCCCTCATTCCCAGTGGTGCGCACGTGCGCGGTGTTGGCGTCGTCATCGGAGCGCTGCGCGTGAGCGCTGCGTTCGGGCGCTTCCCGGCCGGTAACGGTGTCGTCGCCGAGCGGGTGCGGGCGATGGACTGGCACGCCACCCCGGTCGGTGCGGTCGAGACCTGGCCCAGCGCGCTGCGCAATGCGGTCAACCTCATGCTGGCCTCGCCCGAGAGCATGTACGTGGTGTGGGGTGATGCACTGACGTTCTTCTTCAACGACGCCTACAGCCCCATCCTGGGCACACGTCTGGAAGGCGCGTTGGGTGCACCGCTGCGCGAGTTGTGGGCCGATGCGTGGGACGCCGTGCGGCCGCCGATCGAGCGCGCCTTCGCCGGCGAGTCCTCGCGCTTCGAGAACATGCCGGTGGTCATGGCGCGGGGCGGTGTTCCCGAAGACACCTGGTGGACCTTCTCCTTCTCACCCATCTACCTGGATGACGGCAGCGTCGGCGGCGCATTCTGCGTCACCAAGGAAGTCACCCAGGCCATCGTCGCGCAGCAACGGCTTGCCCAGGAGAACCAGCGCCTGATCGCGCTGTTCGACAAGTCGCCGATGTTCATGGCGTTCCTGAGCGGTCCCGAGCACCGCATCGAGCTGGCCAACCCCGGGTACGAGCGGCTGGTGGGCCATCGTGACGTACTCGGCAAGTGCATCCGCGATGCGCTGCCGGAGGTGGTGGAGCAGGGCTTCCTGCCATTGCTGGACCAGGTCTACCGCACCGGCCAGCCGTATACCGGCAGCGAAGTCATCTACGATGCGCCGCTGGCGACCGATCCGTCCAGCGGCCGACGCCAGCTGGACATCGTGTTCCAGCCGGTGCTGGGCGAGGACGGCAGTACCGCCGGCGTGTTCGTGCAGGGTCTGGACATCACCCCGCACATGGAGCTGCAGCGGTCGATGCGCGAGGTGGAAGCGCGCAACCGCCAGATCATCGACAGCGCCAGCGACTACGCCATCGTCGCCTCCGACCTGGAAGGCCGGGTGACCCTGTGGAATGCCGGCGCCGAGCACCTCTTCGGCTGGAGCGAGGCGGAGATGCTTGGCCGCAGCGTCGAGGTGATCTACACGCCTGAAGACATCAACGCCGGGCGCCTGAAGCACAACCAGCAGATCGCCATCGACGCCGGCGGTGTCAGCGGCGAGCGCTGGCTGCAGCACAAATCCGGTGCGCGCTTCTGGGCGAACGGATCGATGACGGTGTTGCGCGGTGAGGACGGCGCGGTGCTGGGCTTCGTCAAGGTGCTGGGCGATCGCACCGAACAGCAGCGTGCCGGCATGGCGCTGGCGCACAGCGAGCGACGACTCGGCGCGCTGGTAAGTGCCTCTTCGCAGTCGCTGTATGCCACGTCCGCTGACTGGCGCGAGATGCGGCCGATCCTCGGTGCCGGTGCCTCGGCCGAAATCCTGCCCGTCATCACCGGCTGGCGCGAGGAGCGGGTGCATCCGGACGATCGCGGTGCGCTGGAGGCGGCCATCGCGCTGGCGATGGGCCAGCGCCAGCCACTGCGACTGGAACACCGCGCCCTGCTGCCCGACGGCAGCGTGCGCTGGGTGTTGATGCGCGCGGTGCCACTGCTGGACGATGCCGGCGAGGTGACCGAGTGGTTCGGTACCGCCTCGGATGTGACCGAGCGGCGACAGGCCGAACAGCAGCTGCGCCAGCTCACCCTGACCCTGGAAGAGCGCGTGCAGGCGCGCAGCGCCGAACTGCAGGTGGCCGAAGAGCGCCTGCGACAGAGCCAGAAGATGGAAGCGGTGGGGCAGCTCACCGGTGGCCTGGCGCATGACTTCAACAACCTGCTGACTGCCATCTCCGTTGGCCTGGAACTGCTGGAACTGCGCATCGAGCAGGGACGCTTCGACGATATCGGACGTTACCTGGAGATGGCCCAGTCCAGCGCGGCGCGGGCCACCGCGTTGACCCAGCGCCTGCTGGCGTTCTCGCGGCGGCAGACGCTGGCGCCCACGCCGGTGGTGGTCGAAGACAGAGTGAGCGAGATGCTCGATATCATCTCGCGCACGCTGGGGCCGTCGATTTCGATTACCACCGACCTTCAGTCCTCGCCGTGGGCGGTGCTGGTGGATGCGCCGCAGCTGGAAAACGCGCTGCTCAACCTGTGCATCAATGCGCGCGATGCGATGCCCGAGGGCGGCCCGCTGGCGATCCGCACGGCCAACGTGGCACTCGATGACGTCGTAGCGGCGCAGTTGGAGGTTCCGCCCGGCGACTACGTATGCCTGTCGGTACGGGATGCCGGCAGCGGCATGGAGCCGGCAGTGATCGCCAAGGCGTTCGAGCCGTTCTTCACCACCAAGCCGATCGGGCAGGGCACCGGCCTGGGGTTGTCGATGATTTACGGCTTCACTCGCCAGTCCGGCGGCCAGGTGCGCATCGACTCCGAACCCGGCCACGGCACCACCGTGCACCTGTACCTGCCGCGTTTTGCCGGTGAGGCCGCCGAGCACAGCGCGCAGCCGGCGCCCGATGTCGGTGAACACGACCGCGTGGCAAACGTGGGCACGGTACTGGTCGTGGAAGACGAGGACGCGGTCCGCGCACTGGTCACCGAAGTGCTGGCCAGCTCGGGCTATCGCGTGCTGGAGGCGCCGGAAGGCGGCCGCGCCATCGAAACCCTGCAATCCGATGAGAGCATCGACCTGCTGGTGACCGACGTTGGTTTGACCGGTGGGTTGAACGGCCGGCAGGTGGCCGACGCCGGGCGCCAGGTGCGCCCGGGCCTGCCGGTGCTGTTCATCACCGGCTATGCCGCCTCCGCTGCCGTGGGTGCGGGGCAATTGGAGGCGGGCATGGAAGTGCTGACCAAACCGTTCACCGCTGCCGAACTGGAACGCCGGGCGCGGGCGTTGCTGTCCACCGAAGGCGCGACGTGAGTGCCTAGATGAGTTCGTGCACCGTGCCCAGCAGTTGCTTGAGCGTAAAGGGTTTCCTCAGCAGCTTCATGTCACCGCAGAGGAAGTCCGGACGGGCCCCCGCGGTACCGGCGTAGCCGGTCACCAGCAGGATCGGCATCGTCGGGTGGAGCGCGTTGGCGATCTGGGCGAGGTCGCGACCGTCCATGCCCGGTAGTCCCACATCGGAGAGCAGCAGGTCAAACGGGCCCTCGGTCTTCAGGCAGTGCAGGGCGGTTTCGGCATCGGCAGTGGGCAGGACGTCGAAGCCATCATCGCTGAGGATGTCCCGGGTCATCTCGCGGATGGCGGCATCGTCTTCGACCAGCAGTACGCGGCATCGTTCGTGAGGAGAGGGCAATGAAACCTCCAGCAGTGGTCGGGTAAAGCATCGGCCAGCGGATGCGGAGGTTCAGAGTAGCGCCATGTCGCGTTAGTCTGCCGTGCATCAATCGGGAAGGTGCTGTCATCATTTCGCGACGGGGCCCAGCGTTCAGGCCCCGCCGCAGTGTCCGGCCTGCTGGCCTAGAACTTCCAACCCACGCGTGCGTAATAGAAGCCGCCGTTGAATCCATAAGGCGAATGCACCGGATACTCGGCACCGGCCACGCCCGACCACGGGTTCTTCGACGGCACGCGGTCGAACAGATTCTGCGCGCCCAACTTGATGTACATTCCTGACGCGAATGCCCAGCCCACCTCCGCATCGACGAGCATCGCGCTGCCACCGTAGATCGGCAGGCCACCGTCGGCGGCGGAAATCACGCCGCTGTCGAGGTGGTCTTCGTACCAGCTGCTGTAGTAGTTCAGGCGCAGGTTGGCGTGGAAGATCTGCCGTTGGTGGTGGATGCTGAAATATCCCTTGGTGCGGGGCAGCGACTTCTCCAGTTTGTAGACCCGCGCGGCATCGATGAAATCGGTGTCGTAACGGTCCACCTCGGTGCGGTTCCAGTTGGCGGCCACGGCGTAGGTGGTGACGCCGCCGAAGTGGTTGCTCTTGTAGCTGGTGACCAGATCGGCGCCGGTGGTGGTGGTATCGAAGGCATTGCCGAAGTAGGTCACCTGCGAGATCGATGCTGCTTCCGGATTGCCGCCGGCCACCAGCGCCGCGCGTTCTTCCGGGGTCACCACGAAGCTGGTGCTGAGCGCGATCCGGTCCTTCACCTTGATCTGGTAGCCGTCCAACGTCACCAGCCAGTCGCCACGGGTCCAGACCGCACCCAGTGACACGTTCCGGGATTCCTCCGGGGTGAGCGGGCGGGCGCCCTTGAGCTGGGCGATGGGATTGGTCGGCGGCAGCGTGGCGATGTCTTCCAGCGCGGTGCCACCGAACACGGTGCTGATCTGGCTGATGTTGGCCTGGCCGGGCGTGGGCGCACGGAAGCCGGTGTTGTAGGCGCCGCGCAACGCGAATGCCTCGTTGACATCGAAGCGTGCGGTGAACTTGCCGGTGGTGGTGCTGCCGAACGAATCGTAGTCCTCATAACGCAGTGCGCCGGCCAGCAGCAGGCGCTCGGTGAGCTGCGCCTCGAGGTCGGCATAGGCGGCCCAGTTGCGGCGATCGAAGGTGCCGGCGGTGCGCGTGCTGAAGCCATTGAAGCCGTTTGAACCCAGCGCGAAGCCCTGTTCGGTCAGCGGCCCGATCGCGGTCGATGGACCGTCGCCGGGACTGATGGTGAAGCTCTCTTCGCGCCATTCCGCGCCCAGCGCCAGACGCAGCGGCTGGGCGGTGAACGTGGTGGCGATATCGCGGCTCACATCGACGTTGAGGTTCTTTTCGGTCTGGGTGTTTCCACCCGGGCGGAAGGACAGGCCCTGCGGCTGCGCCGGGCCCAGCGAGGCATTGACGGTGTTGTAGATGACAAAGTCGATGTCGTTGCGGCCCCATGAACCACTCACATCCCAGTACCAGTCACCCCAGAGGCCCTTGGCCCCGGCCACCACCGACGCGTCTTCCAGCGAGCCACCGAAGCGCGGGGTGAAGCCGCCCGGCAGGGTGGACAGGAAGGTGAAACAGTTCGACGGCAGCGCCGCCACCGCCGCGCTCACCGAACTGTACGGCAGCAGGTTGCCGCCCCCGTCGCGCAGTGCGATGCCCGGGCAGGCACCGGCACCGCTCAGATTGCCAACCAGCAGGGTGTCGCCGCCATCGTTGGAGTACACCCCCGAGCGCGCGGTGGGGTCGCGGTAGTAGAAGCCGCCGTCGACCTTGCGCTTGGCGTAGTTGCCGAACAGGTAGAGGTCCACGCTGTCGGTGGACAGGCCCAGGTTGGCCACCACATTCAGATCGTTGTTCACCTGCGGCGAGCCCCAGGTCTGCGCCGGTTGCCCGACGCCAGGGTAGCCGGCGGCGATGGCGGCCGCGGCATCGTCGCGTTGCACGCTGCGCGAGGTGTCGTCCGCCTTGCGCCATTCGGCGGTAAGCGTGGCAAAACCACGCGCGGTCAAGGGCAGGCCGATCTGCGCCGCGTACTGCGTGGTCAGCCCGTCACCTTGGTAGTACTTTCCGGTGAATACCTCCGCGCTGCCGCCTTCGCGCAGCTTCTTCAGGCCGAAATTGATCACCCCGGCAATCGCATCCGACCCGTACTGTGCGGCCGCGCCGTCACGCAGCACGTCCACCTGTTCCAACGCCAGCGATGGAAATACCGACAGGTCCGGGCCCTGTGCACCGTCGGACAGGCCGTGACCGAGGAAGGTGATCACCGCCGCCCGGTGGAAGCGTTTGCCGTTGACCAGCAGCAGGGTGTTGTCCGGCGGCAGGCCACGCAGGTTGGCCGGACGCACCAGGCTGGCGGCATCGTCGATGGGAATCGTGCTGACGTTGAAGGAGGGGACCAGCACCCGCAACTGGTCGAGCGCATCGGTGGCGCCCTGGTTGCGGAACTCTTCCCCGCTGATGATGTCAATCGGCACTGCCGAGGACGACACCGTGCGCGGCTTGGTACGACTGCCCAGAACCGAAACCGTCTCCAGGGTAGCGGCGTCCGCCGTGCCTGGGGGTGTGCTGTCCTGTGCCGTCGCAACGGAACTGGAGAACAGCAGGGTGGTGGCCAGCGCCACGTGTACTGCAGATGCCAATGGCGAAATTGCTTTCGGAGCGTGAACACACTTGCCAATGCTGTCGTTCATGCGTGCACCTTGCAGTCGGAGTGTTGGAGGTACCGTTCTCTTAGTGGGTCATCCCATGGGTTCTCCCTGCGCGGCAGGGGATCTGCTGCGCTGCAGCAATAATTAACAGAAGTTAAATGCAGCTGCAACACGGGTGTGCTGCATGCGCCGGCCGGGCGGTGCGTCGTACGAACGTCCCCCCGTGCTGCGGGGCGGACGACTGGCATAAATGTAACTGTCACTGTTACATTAAACGCCATCTTCCGCCGTAGGCCGTCATGTCCTTTTCCGATCCCGATGCGGTAGCGCGCTACGCCGACACGCTCGTCCGTCAGGTACCGGGTGTGCAGGCGCTGCATCAGATGGCGCACGTGCTGCTCGCCGAGCGGGTTCCGCAGGCGGGCAGGGTGCTCGTGCTTGGTGCAGGCGGAGGGATGGAACTGCGCGTCTTCGCCGAGTGCAGCCCCGACTGGCACTTCACCGGCGTGGACCCGTCCGCGGAGATGCTCGCGCTGGCCACGCGCGTGCTGGGCAGCCTGTCCCCGCGCGTCGAACTGATCCAGGGCTACATCGATGCTGCGCCCGTCGTCGCGTTCGATGGCGCCACGTGTCTGCTGACACTGCACTTTCTATCGCGCGAAGAACGCCTGCACACCCTGCGCGAACTCCGGCGCCGCCTGAGGCCGGGCGCACCGCTGGTGGTCGCCCACCACAGCGTGCCCCGCGATCCGGATGAAAAGCGCGTGTGGTTCCAACGCTGGGCCGCGTTCGTCACCGCCCGCGGCATCGGCGGGGAGAGCGCCGAAGCACGCGCCGAGGCGATTGCCAGCAGGCTGCCCACGCTCGCGCCGGAAGAAGAGGTGACGCTGCTGGAGCAGGCCGGTTTCGAGCGGCCCGCGCTGTTCTACGCTGCGCTGTCGTTCCGCGGCTGGGTTGCCTACGCCGTGCAGGATCAGCCGGGGTAGGTGGGGAAACGCTCGTCGGGGTGGTGCTTCTTCCACTCGGTGTGGGCGACGGTGCCTTCCCAGGCGATGAACGCCTTCGGCGGACGCCCGCGACCTGTCCAGGTCTCACCGCTATAGGGCAGCCAGAAGCGTGGCGGCAGGTCTTCGCGAGGCGGTCTGCTGGCCTTGACGCGCTTGGGCAGGGCGGTCCGTGCGGGCGCTGCGTCGGCGCCGATGATCGCGCGGATCCTGGCTTGCTGCTCCGGGCTGAAGTCTTGGTAGCAGGCCTTGAGCAGCAGCGTCACGCGGTCGTAGGCTTCCCGGGTGGCGGCACGCAGCAGCGCCGGATCGTCCATGCTTGATCGCGCCAGCAGATCGTCCAGGGCAACAGGGAGTGATGAGGCGGCTGGAGCACCGGGGGACGTGCGCGGCATGGAATTCCGGGGTGAAGAGTTGGCGAGTGGGGCACGATAGCAAATGCACGTGTACACATCGCCAATTCCCTTGTCAGTGGCTTCGGCGTGCCTGCCCATCGGCGGGCTTGGCCGGCGCAGGGGCAGGCAGACGCCGCAATACTGCCTTGTCCACCTTGGCGGCAACACCAACGCTGCGCCCGGCCAGGTTGGCCACGTGATATTGCACCGCCACGCCCAGCACCTGGGTCGCCTCGGACAGGTTCAGCCCGTAGGCCTGGCGCAGCCACTGCAGCATGCCCGACGTCGCCAGCCGCAGCGCGTCGTCGCTGGAACCGCCCTGGCCGAGCGTCATGACCTGGGTGGGCGATTCGACGCGCGGGGTGGCGATCGACTGTTGCTTCACCAGCGCCACCTTTACCACCACGTCCAGCGAGGTCTCCAACGCCCACTGCGTGGTTTCGCCATCGCCCTGCAAGGCGTGCCCGTCGCCCAGATACAACAATGCACCGGGCTGCTGCACCTGCAGGTAGACGGTGTTGCCTTCGACGACGGTATTGAAGTCCATGTTGCCGCCGAAATCGCCGGTATCGCCGGTGGAAAATGCCGGGTAGCCGAAGCCGGGGGCGACGGCGAGCCCGCCCAGCATCGGCTTTACCGGAATCTCGAATTGCTTCAGTGCCCCGGTGGCACCGTCCGGGCGGGCGATACCCTTCGCGCGGTCCAGCGTCCAGCGCACCGGTTTGCCCAGGGACGCGCTTTCGGCCGCGACCCGTGGGGTCTTCAGCCGCCCCACCACACCATCCAGGCTGTCGGCGTAATCGCGGTTCAGCTTCAGCGAGGTCAGCGTGATCGCCAGGGTGTCGCCCGGTTCTGCACCGGCCACGAAGAACGGGCCCACCTGCGGATTGCCGAACAGCGCTCGGGTAACGCCGTTCTCGTCGACGCCGCCGGAGTCCAGCGTACGGGTCTGCACCGAATCGCCCGGTTGGATCACCAATACCGGCGCGCGATCCGCGCTGAAGGTATTGGAATAGTCCGTTGGCGTGAACACATGCAACTGCGGGGTGGTGGAGGCGGGCGTTGGCACGCGCCATGCCTTGAAGGCGTGGGTGGCACGCACGGCGCGGTTGTTGGTGTCGGGTTGGTCGCTCTGGCCCTGCATGCGTTCGCCGTCGATGCGGCCGGTGAAGTGATACACCTGTCCGTCGCTATCGGTTGCCGTGAACTGCAGGGTGTCGCCGACCCGCGTGCCTTCGATCCGATCCGCATCCAGCCTGCCCTGGATGCGCTCGCCGCGGGTGTCCAGCTGCAGGGTCTGATGATTGTTGTTGCCCCATAGGTCGGTTGTCACGATCCATTGTTCGGCGGCACGTGCGTTGAGTGGCAGGACAGCCAGCAACAATGGAAGCAACTTGGAGGGCGTAAACACGGCGTGTGGCATCCGCAGGGCCCGCAAGGGCGTATGCCGCAGCCTATGCGCTTGCCCACCGGCGACACAGTGTCGAAGGTAACCCGGCGCTGCCCGGTGGAGTCGCTTATGATCGCCCCACTTCATTCCCGCGGCGGCGTCATGGATCGAGCCCGTTCCCATCCTGCCTGGCGACAGCACCTGTGGGCGTTGCTCTCCACGCTCACGCTGCTGCTGTGCTGCGCCGTGCCGGCCTTGGCGCAGACCGCCCGCAAACCCTCGCCGTACGAATACCGCCCGGGCAGCGATAGCGCGCCTGTGCAGCCGACGACCGGGCCGGACTCCCTCGCGCGCATCGACACCCGCGCGCAGTTCATGCAGCTGGCCCGTGTCTACAACGCCGGTACGGCGCTGGAGATGCCGCATCTGATCTTCGTGATCGACCGGCAGAATGCGGCACGCATCTACTACATCAATACGCCCCGCTTCGCGCTGCACGAGCAGTTCGTGCGTCGCCAGGGACTGCTGCGTTCGTTGGACAAGGCAACCCTCAACGCGCAGTACCGTGATCCGCAGCGACGCTTTCTGTTCGGCACGTTGAGCTGGCAGAAGGACCTGCCGGGCTACACCTACGAGTTCTGGGAGGGTGACAGGCTCACCGCGTCCCTGCTGCGGCAGACCGACACGGTGCTGCGGGCCTCGTTCGGCGAGCCCATCCGCTTCAAGACCAACTCCACCCAGCACGAGCAGCTGGCCAGCGGCATGGGGCTGGCCTACGTCAGCCAGGAAGCGTTGTTGCGTGAGCAGCGTTTCCTGCCGTTGAACACCGGCCGCGCCGAGGGCCGGCTGCGGATCGTGCGCACGGAGGCGCAGCTGCGCACGCTGGCGCCGCAGGACATCCCGGTACTGGACGAGGTGCCCATCGCATTGACGCCGGTAGCAGGGCTGGTGACCCAGCGCCCGTCCACGCTGCTGTCCCACGTCAACCTGCTGGCCAAGGGCTGGGGCATCCCCAACGTATATGTGCGCGACGCGCAGCAGGCGCTGCGCCAATATGACGGACGCTGGGTGGCGCTGGAGGTCAGCAACAACGACTACCGGGTAACGCCACTGACGCGGCCGGCAAGGGCGCCCTCGGCCCCTGCGGCGCGCCCGGCGGCGCGCAACCTGCCACGCCCGGACCTGAGCGTGGTCGCGCTCAAGCCCTTGGCGTCGCTGCGTGCGCGTGACAGCAGCCACTGCGGGGTGAAGGCTGCCAACCTGGGCACACTGAAGACGGCGCTGCCCCCGGCGGCGCGCGTACCCGATGGCTTCTGCATTCCGTTCTCGCACTATCAGGCGATGATGAAACGGCTGCAGATGGCCGAGCGACTACAGCAGCTGCAGCGTCGCCCGGGCTTCAGTGCCGACCCGGACATCCGCCGCGATGCGCTGGCGGCGCTGCGTGCGGAGATCAGCAATGCCAGGCCCGATCCGGCGTTCGTCCGCGCCCTGGACGCGCAATGGCAGGGGCAACTGAAGGGGGCCGCGGTGTTTGTACGCAGCTCTTCCAATTCCGAGGATCTGCCCGGCTTCAGTGGCGCCGGCCTGTACACCACCGTCCCCAACGTGACGCGTGCCGATGCCCTGGCCAAGGCGGTGCAGACGGTCTGGGCATCGGTCTACAACTTCGAGGCCTATGAAGCGCGCGCGGCGGCGGGGCTGCGACAGGACGCGGTGGCCATGGCGGTGCTGGTTCAGCGTGCTGCGCCTTCGGACAGTTCCGGAGTGATGATCACCCGCGATCCCTTCGACGCCGCCCGCCGCCACATCACCTACATTTCGGCCAAGCGCGGGCTGGGAATCCGCGTGGTGGAGGGCAAGCGCCAAGCCGAACAAGTGATGTATTCGAACTGGTCCAAGGCGGTGCAGGTCCTGAGCCGGTCGGCCGAAGATACCCAGCTGGTGGCCAAGGCGGGCGGCGGCGTCCGCGAAGTTCCCATTACCGGCTCACGCCAGGTGCTGACCGATGCGCTGATCGTGCGGTTGGCCAACGTCGGGGCCGCTACCAAGCAGGCGCTGGGCGGTGTGGACCAGGACATCGAGTGGGCCGTGGTCGGCGATGAGGTGCTGATGCTGCAGTCGCGGCCCTATGTGGATGGACGCGGGCGATAGTGGGCTACTGGCTCATCGGATAGGAGCCGGCACAGACGTCGCCTTCTTCGACACCGGTAATCCATGCCTGCAGTTGTTTGATCCGGTCGCGCGTGAGCTGCTCATACTCGCCGCTCTGGCACATCGGCAGCACGCTGCCATAGTCGGCCGGACTCGGATACCGCGCTGCGATCTGCGCATCACGGAAGACGATCCAGGCGCGCTGCGATGCCTTCAGTTTGTCCAGGAACACCTTGTCCTGGGCATTGGCGGCCAACACCTTCGCGTAAACGCGGTTGAGTTCGGCATCGGCCGAGTGCGCGGTGAGGCTGGCGCATTGGTTGAGTCCGGCTTGGGCTTGATTGGGGCTGTCGCAGGCCATGCCATCGGAGGTGCGCGCGGGTGCGGCTGGCGTGGAGGGCCTTTTTCCCTGGGCGTGCGCCGATGCCGCCAGGCAGAGGGAAAACGCAAGAGTGAAAAGCATCGCAGGACCTTTCATTGGCGTCGCTCCAGGCCAGATAGAACAGAGGGACATCTCAGCCGCTGTAGCCTCGGATGCGCATGCATTTCTTGATCAGGTCCGATTTCTCCATCCCGCGCACGACACCGTCTCCGACCGCGTCTCCCGTGCTTTTGGGCGCTCGCCCATCGCCGGTCGTGGCCTTGGAGGCGTCGTAGTCGCACTCGGCCAGATCGTGCTGCTTCTGCGACTCGCTCGCGCCGGGCTTGCTCCAGCCCTTGATCTGGGCAGTACCGCATCCAGTGAACATCACGGCGCTGCAAAGCAGCGCGACACCGCGGAGTGCGTTGGTATCCATGGCGATCTCGGTGGATTGGGTCATGGCGGGGCTGGCCACGGCGGCATTAACGGGCGCGACGGGTTAAAGCCGCGTGAGCAGGGGGACGGGGCTCATCCATCGCCCCTGGACGTGCTCCAGGCGCTCAGCAACCAACACCCGCTATTGATCGCCATCGGCGCGCCGTACCGTGGGTGTCACGCAACGGAGATCAGGATGTCCGTGTTCCGTTGCCGCCAAACGCCAATGGTCTACGCCAGCCAGATTCTGCATGACGATGAGGTGCCGTACTGCAGTGCTGGCGACCGGTGCCCAGCCTGAGGCGCTGTAGCAGGTGGCCGATAGCGGACGTCAAGGCGAATACGCGTCAAGATGGTTGGCAAGGCGGTCGATACTGTTCGCATCGACCACCGCAGCCACATAGCCATCGGGCCTGATCAGCACCCACTCGCCAGGCGCCATTCCGTAGGCATCTTCAACGTGTCGATCCGTATCGCGCAGATCGCCCGCCGGGCCGAAGACGTGCACCTGCAAGCCGCTACGCACTGGTGCGATGGCGCGATCGCTCGCGTAGCCCAGCAGCGTCCAGTGCGTGCCGCGCAACACCTCGAACAGCCGCACGGGCTGGCCACCAGCACCCAGCAACGGCGCATCCGGGGCGCGGTCGCCTGGCGTGATGCATCCCGTGCGAAACGCGCCCGCGAGCGATAGAGACGACGGCCGATACCCGAGGTCCAGCTGCTGCACCTCGCGCCCGCGCCGGTTGTCGCCGCGCTGGGCGTCATCCAGCAGGCGGGTGGCCAAACCCAGCATGGACGCTGCAATGGGGCGACGTTCTTCCTCGTAGGTGTCCAGCAACGCCGCCGGCGCGCCCTGCAGCACCGATGCCAGCTTCCAGCCAAGGTTGTACGCATCCTGCGCGCTGGTATTGAGGCCTTGGCCGCCGGTCGGAGGGTGCGTATGGGCAGCGTCGCCGACCAGGAACACGCGGCCGATGCGGTAGCGTTCGGCAAGCCGCGCGTGCATCCGGTAGGCCGACGCCCACGAGACGTCTTCAACGACGAGGTCGGTGCGACCGGTCCGCTCGCGCACCATCGCCGCCAGCCCGTTCACCGACAGATCCACCTCACCGTCGAGCGGCACCGGCGCCTGCAGTTGGAACAGGGCGGTTCCCATCAGCGGACACAACGAAATGCGGCGCGCCATGTCGTCCTCGTTGAACGTGTGCCACGCATCGCGCGGCAGCCCCTGCAGCACGATGTCGGCCACCA
Source organism: Stenotrophomonas sp. P5_A9 (assembly GCF_056400525.1). Taxonomy (NCBI): domain Bacteria; kingdom Pseudomonadati; phylum Pseudomonadota; class Gammaproteobacteria; order Lysobacterales; family Lysobacteraceae; genus Stenotrophomonas; species Stenotrophomonas sp. P5_A9. Next base: position 61,330 of record NZ_JBFULC010000001.1, on the reverse strand, counting down.
CCGCGCGCACCCCGAGGGTCTTGCCGGGGAATCCAATATCCAACGCCTGGCGTACGAAGCTGCGTCCGCCGTCGGCACCGATCAGATACCGGGCGCGCACGGTCTGCTCGCCCGACGGCGTAGCAAGGTGGACGCTGACGCCATCACCGTCCTGCTCGAATCCCACTACCGCGTGGCCAAATTCGACGTGATGCCCCAGTTCTGCCAAGCGGTCGCGCATCACCGCTTCGGTCAGGAACTGCGGCACCATCAGCGGCTGCCGATAAGGCTCGGCCGGGGTTGCCGGCGACGCCTCCAGCACGAGGGCATCGGTGCTGCTGCCATCGGCATGGTGGCTGCGCGACACGGGGTAGGGCCCGCCTGCGGCGAACAGCCGGTCGATGATGCCCATGTCTTCGAAGATCTCCTGGCTGCGCGGCTGGATGCCCTTGCCGCGCGAGCCATGGAAGGGCTGCTCGCGCTGCTCCAGCAGCCGGAACGCCACCCCACGGCGGGCCAGTTCGATGGCCAGGGTCAGGCCGGCGGCACCGGCGCCGCAGATCACTACTTCAAGGGTGTTGCCCATCGTCTCTCTCCAGGTATGTGTAATATGCACTTACTTGGAGGGGATGCTATGCCGTCGAAAAACAAGGTGCAAGATACACATATTTCGCCGGACCTGAAGGCGCTTCACCTCGCCATGGTCGGCATTGCCAGCGTCATGAACCGCCCGCGCAACGACGAGCGCCTGCTCCAGGAGGCGGGAGTGAAGCTGGACCAGGCCCTGTTCCGGCTGCTGGTGATGATCGAGCGGGTGGGGCCCATCGGGGTGGTGGACCTGGCTGATCGCCTCGGCCGCGATTACACGACCATCAGCCGACAGGTCGCCAAGCTGGCGGCGATGGAACTGGTCACCCGCCGCGGCAATCCGCAGGATCGCCGCATCCGTGAGGCGACCATTGCACCAAAGGGCAAGGAAATGACCGATCGCCTGGACGCGGCGCGTGAGCGGATCGGACGGCATATCTTCCAGTCGTGGGCGCCGCAGGAGGTGGCGGACCTGGTGCGTTTGATGGACCGGTTTGCCAGTGCGCTGGAAGCGCAGGAACATGAGACGGGCAAGCAGGCGCCGGGCCGTTGAGCGACGTTCGTCGCCGAGCCGACCTTGAGGTCCGCTGCAGCGGGGTGGCGCAGGCCGTTCGAACGCGGGCGTAGCACTGTGAGCAGTCGGTGCCGCTCCCAGTCCAGGTGTCCGGTGCCGCACACGCGGCACCGGCCCAATCGCCTCAGCGCTTCGCTTCAGCACCCACCTGCTGCATCAGCACCGCCGCCGTCTCCGACGACGATCCCGGGTTCTGCCCGGTGATCAGCAGGCCATCGCGCACCACATACGAGCCCCAGTCCGGCCCCTTGGAGTAGTCGCCGCCGAGCGCCTTGAGCGTGTCCTCGACCAGGAACGGCACCACCTTGGTAAGACCGACGCCTTCTTCTTCGGTGTTGGTGAAGCCGGTGACCTTCTTGCCGTCAACGAGCGGCGTGCCATCGGCGGCCTTGACGTGACGCAGCACGCCCGGGGCGTGGCAGACCAGGGCGACCGGCTTGCCAGCGGCGATGAACGATTCGATCAGCGCGATGGAGTGGGTGTCTTCGGCCAGGTCCCAGAGCGGGCCATGGCCGCCGGGATAGAACACGGTGTCGAAGTCGGCCTGGTTGATGCTGTCCAGGCGGACGGTGTTGGCCAGTTGCGCATTGGCATCGGCATCGGCCTCGAAGCGACGGGTCAGCTCGGTCTGGAAATCGGGTTCGTTGCTCTTGGGGTCGAGCGGCGGCTGGCCGCCGTTGGGCGAGGCCAGCACGATCTCGGCACCGGCGTCCTTGAAGGTGTAGTAGGGCGCGGCGAGCTCTTCGAGCCAGAAGCCGGTCTTGCGGCCGGTGTTGCCGAGTTGGTCGTGGGAGGTAAGAACGATGAGGACTTTCATGGTGGTGCTCCTTGGGGGTCGATGCGGGATGGGGAGAACAGTAGACCGGTCGTCTAGTAAACGGGTGTGAAAAAAGCAGGTCGCCGATGAATCGCCTGCTGCGTGGCCTTCCCGTCAATGGGAGGGGTGGAGAATCCTGCGGGTGGTGCGCGCTGCGTCGTCGAACGGCTGGGTGTGGCGGACGATCTTGACCATCAGGCTGGCACCCAGCCAGAGCTGATACAGGCTCTGCGCCACGCCATCGGCCGGGTCGTCGGGCGCCAGCGAACCGTCGGCTACGCCGGCGGTGATCGCATGCGCCATCCGTTCGATGATCGCGGCAGTGCCGCGTTTGAGTGACGCCCGCATGCTCTCGGACAGGTCGGCAACCTCGGCACCCAGCTTCACCGCCAGGCACTTGCCTTGGCACTCTTCGAAGGATTGGTTGTCCCGCCACGCCTGGAAATACGCGTCCAGCCGTTGCGCACCGGTCTGGCCGGTCTGGCGGAAGATGCGGTCCATGTCGGCGAGGTAGGCGGCGAAGTACTCCTCGAGCAGGGCTTCCCCAAAGGCGTCCTTGGACCCGAAGTAGTGATAGAACGAGCCCTTCGGCACGCCGGCCGCGGTCAGTACCTCGTTCAGGCCGACGGCGGAAAACCCTTTGCCGCCCATGATCCGCTGGCCGGTGGCCAGGATCTTGTCGCGGACGTCGCTGGTGTCGATGGCGGGTGCAGGGCTCATGGGATGGACTGTACTCTCCATTAGACCGGTCGTCTAGTAATTCTTGAAGCGGCCTTCGACTGGATGCCCGGGCGATTTCACCGCACAGTGGAAGCACCCCCCCGGAGACCGCCATGACGTTCAATGCCCTGCTTGCCCGCAAAACCGGCGACACGATTGCCACTGACATCGTGGCCCTGGAAGAGCACGACCTCATGCCCGGCGACGTTACCGTGGCCGTGGCGTACTCCACGGTCAACTACAAGGACGCGCTGGCATTGTCGGGCCGCTCGCCGGTGATCCGCAGCTTCCCGTTGATCCCTGGCATCGATCTGGCCGGCGTGGTCGAGACCTCGAACTACCCCGGTATCGCGCCCGGCGATCGCGTGCTGGTCAACGGCTATGGCTTGAGCCAGACCCACCATGGCGGTTATGCGCAGAAGGCGAGGGTGCCCGGCGAGTGGCTGGTGAAGGTACCCGATGCCTTCAGCGCCCGGGATGCGATGGCGATCGGCACCGCTGGCTACACGGCGATGCTGTCGGTACTGGCCCTGGAGCATGGCGGGGTCACCCCGGACAGCGGCGACATCCTGGTGACCGGCGCCAACGGCGGCGCGGGCTCCATCGCCATCGCACTGCTGTCGGGGTTGGGCTACCGCGTGGTGGCGTCCACCGGCCGCCTGGAAGAATCGGCGTATCTCAAGGAACTGGGCGCGGCCGAGATCATCGACCGCCACACGCTGTCCGCGCCGGGTGCACCGATTGCCAAAGAGCGCTGGGCCGGTGCCATCGACGCGGTCGGTAGCCACACCCTGGCCAACGTGCTGGCGCAGATCCGCTATCGCGGTGTGGTCGCCGCGTTCGGGTTGGCGCAGGGGGCCGACCTGCCGGGCTCGGTGCTGCCCTTCATCCTGCGCAACGTGACGCTGGCGGGCATCGATTCGGTCAACGCACCGCTGGCGGCACGCCGGCAGGCGTGGGCGCGTCTGGCCACCGATCTGGATCCTGCCAAGCTTGCACGGACCACCCAGGTGATCGGACTGGCGCAGGTGCCGACCATTGCCGCGCAGGTTCTGGAAGGGCGCGTGCAGGGCCGCACGGTAGTGGACGTCAATGCCTGATCATCCGGCCCGGCTCAGGCCAGGTCGCGTACCGAACCCAGCACTTCTTCGGCGGTAAAGGGTTTGCGGATCAGGTTCACGCCGGGGTACAGAAAGTGCGGGCGATCGTCTATTTCGCCCGCATAGGTGGTCATCAGCAGGATGGGCATCGTCGGATACAGCCGGCTGGCGCGCTTTGCCAGGCTCCAGCCATCCATGCCCGGCAGGCCGATGCTGGAGAACAGCAGATCGAACGACGTCGCGCCGGTCAGGTGATCCAGCGCGGATTCGGCGTTGGCGGTGGACACGACGTCGAAACCGTCCGCATCCAGGATCGTGGTGGTCCTGGCGCGGAGGGCATCGTTGTCCTCGACAAGCAGGATGCGGCAAGGGGACGGATGTGGCACGGTGGCTGCCTCGCGGGAAACGCATGCGGCGGGGGCCACACTTCGTCACCGAGGGTAGTGCGGACGGGCGTTAGTCCGTCGTGCATCCGGTGCCACGGATCCGTTACCCCATGCCGCGTCCGACTACGGAATCAGCCGCTGCGCGCGCAATCGCTCGAACAGCGCGAAGAACGCATCGTCGCTGGGCTGGTAGTCCAGGAAGCCCATCCGTCGGCTCTTGGACATATCGGTGACCACTTCCAGTGGCCGGCCCAGGTCGGCGTCGGTGTGCCACGGCGAGATCAGGCGATGGATGTCCTGCTCGACCAGCCCATGGGCGGCCGCCAGCGCCGACCATGCGGCGGCATCACCGGCCATCTGCTGCTCCAGCGGACGCACCTCGCCGGTGAAGGGGGCCGGCTCGAGATCGAACCACGTCGCGATCCGCGACCACATCCAGCGCCAGCGGAACACATCGCCATTGACCACGTTGAAGGCCTGGTTGGCGGCGGCGGGCGTCTGGGTTGCCCACAGCAGGTGTCTGGCGAGCAGACCTGCATCGGTCATGTCGGTCAGCCCGTCCCACTGTGCGGGCGAGCCGGGGAAGTAGAACGGACGCCCGCTGCGCTTGCACAGCGTGGCGTACACCGCCAGCGTCGTGCCCATGTTCATGGCATTGCCCACCGCCGCGCCGATCACCGTGTGCGGGCGATGCACGCTCCAACTGAAGCCGTCGCGCGCTRCAGCGGCAAATACCTCGTCTTCCTGTGCGTAGTAGAAGTTGTCCACCGCCAGCCGTGGCTGTTCCTCACGGAACGGCGTCTGTGGCAAGGCACCCTGCGCATAGGCTTCAAACGGCCCCAGGTAATGCTTCAGCCCGGTGACCAGCGCGACGTGCCGCACGCTGCCGGCCGGCCGCAACGCGTCCAGCAGGTTGCGCACCATCGCCGCATTGACGCGGATATTCTCGGCCTCATTGGCCTGGCGCGACCAGGTGGTGATGAATACATGGGTGGGTGCCAGCGCTGCCAGTGCCGCCTGGGTGGACGCGGCGTCATGCAGATCCGCGGCGACGCCCTGCGCGCCCTTGGGCAGCTGGTCTGGACGGCGGGCCAGTCCGTGGACCTCCCAGCCGGCGTCCAGCAGCCGCTGGATCAATGCACTGCCCACGATGCCGGTCGCCCCGACTACCAACGCTTTGTTCGTCACGATATGGCCTTTTCATTCTGTTTCAGGCGCACACAGTAGGATAGGCGCGCACCGCACGAAAGAAGGCACCAAATGGTAACCACGCGATGAAAACCGGCACTCCCGACGAAGAATGGCGCGAGGATTGCGCCCCGCGGCGGGTGCTGGAGCTGTTCAGCACCAAATGGACCTCGATGGTGCTGCACACCCTGGCCGTGCGCCATGCAGGCGCCGCGCGCAGCAATGCGCTGCACCGCAGCCTGCCGGCGATCTCCAAGAAAATGCTGATCCAGACCCTGCGCGAAATGGAAGCCGCAGGCATCGTGCTGCGCACCGAATTTCCCACCGTGCCGCCGGCAGTGGAGTACACGCTGACACCGCTGGGCCGGCAGCTGGTGGAGCCGATCGAGCTGATCTACGACTGGGCACGGCGCAATGCCAGCGCGCTGGATGCCCTGCAACCGCGCACCACCTCACGCCGCCGGTAGTGCCACGCCACGCGTGGCAGCCCTGGACAACGGCGCCAGACCCGCCCGGATCGCGGTATATTTCGCGCCCTCCCCATATTCAGCCCTGAGCTTCCGTCATGACCACGCCCCGGAAACACTACAAACACCCCGCCGAATCGGACATCGGCCACGGCACGATTTACCTTGAGGCACAGGGCGATGTGATCGTGCGGCAGGTCGAAAGCTACCGCAGCGTGCTGGTCTGGGCCGACAAATCCGGGCAGGCCGATGCGCGCTTCCCGATGTCCGATCAGCCTTTGTCCTGGCTGGACCTGGATTCGGATGACAGCATCACCGCCACCGAATTCGAAGCCGTCTGGAAGCGCGCCAAGGCTGTTTCTGGTTGAGCTGAGCGTCACTGCGCGCGGCTTGGGCAGCTCACCGCCCGCACCGGTGACCGGTCTTGTCGTCCCGGCGTCATTGCTTGTAGAGTCGGCTCTCGCCGAGGTCTGGATGACCTGCGGCAGGGAGCCGGTAGCGCCCAGCGCAGCCGGAAATGGAAAGGGAGGTCCGGGCCGGCGCGGCAGCGTGGACCGGAGAAGCAGGCGCACTGCGCCAAGGGGGCTTCGAATGGCGTTGTTCGGGTTTTTCGTACTGTTCCTGGTGTGCATGGGTCTGGCCAGGATCGTCAATGCGACCCGCGGGCGGCTGACCGTCAACGGTGCGGCGATCCATCTGCTGCTCACGCTGGTCTTCGCCGTTTTCATCGTCGTGATGGCGGTGCGCGCGGATCTGCAGCCCGGGGCATTCGGCTATGCGCTGGGGTACAACCTCGGGCCCGCGTTGCTGGTTGGCGTGCTGGCCGCGCACTACGTTTTCAAATTCCGGGGCGAGAAGGCGAACGAAGCGCGCGTCCGCCGGTTGCGCGAGCAACGCCTGCGTGCGGACGCAGGATGGGCGGATCCTTGAACAGTCAGCAGTTTGTTGAAGCGATGGAAGCCCACGTGCGGGACGCGGCGACAGAGGCGACGATGAGCACGCTCGAATCGCCGCCCGGAAGGCGACCTTCGCTGGCGGTTCGCGAACGCGCCGCCTGGTATGGCGGGTTGTCACCGCAGGACCAGGCGCACGTGCGCAGCGTGGTGCGTGAGGCCGCCGGAGCAACGGTGTTCGGGCTGCTGACGGTGTTGGACGGTGCACGCATCGTTGACGAAGAAAAGGGACGGTTCGAGCTGTTCTATACGGGCCGTGAACGGGCGCTGCTGAACCCGGAGGGCATCGACCTGCACGATCTGCTTCGGGGGCCGGCCGATGAAACTGGGTGAGCTCACTGCCTTCGGCCACAACGTGGCCGACTCGTTGGCCAGTGGCATGTGCTTCATGATCGGCTTATACACGCTGGATATCTTTGCGGAGGCCGCCGCCTCGCGAGAGGGCGAAATCGTGGTGAATTTCCTGACAGGGGAAGCCGCGGGCAGCCCGGCCTCGGCAGGGATAAAGCATGCCACTGGCCAATTCGCGCAGCGACTGCCCGAGTTGGCTTCGCAGCACGGTTTGGATATCGGCCAGATCCGCGTTCTATCCGCGCGATTTGGTACGGACAAGGTCGCAGGAAGGCATTTCCAGGTATCGGTCGAAACCGCAGACGGTCGCCGCTCCATGGACCAGTACGTGGGCAGCCCCGGCAGGCGTTACAGCCGAGCGCGACGGTCTCGCGTTGCACCCGGTACGGACTGACACAACCGGCTTATACCGTCCAGCCGCTCCGGCCTGCAGCCACGTGCATCAACTGATCCAGCTGCCGCAACGCCCGGTGCAGTTCCTGCCGGCTCGCAGCCGCCCCCAGCGAGATCCGCACCGCATCGTGGATGGCCACGCCGTCGGGCGTGAACGCCGACGACGGGGCGATGCCCAGCCCCTGCAGGCGCGCTGCATGGGTGAGGCTGGCGGCGGTCCACTGTGGCGGCAAGCGGCACCATGCGTGCACGCCGGCGCAGTGCTGCAGGAACGTAGGCGACAGCGCCGACCGCGCCAGGTAGCGGCGCTCGGCGGCTTCGTTCTGCACCAGCCTGAGCAGGGCAGTAGCCGAGCCATCCAGGATCAACTGGGTGACCAGGGCATTCATCAGTGGCGGTGCCATCAGGTTGACTGCGCGCAGCGCGTCCAGCACGCCCTGGCGTGACACGCCGTCGGGCAGGTGGACGAAGCCGGTGTGCAGGCCCGGGCTCAGGCACTTGGACAAGGTGGAGATGTAGCAGGTGTGCCGCGGCGCCAGCAGGGCGAGCGGGGCAGGGGCATCGTCGACCAGCAGCCAGTACGGGTCGTCTTCGATGAGGCGCAGATCCTGTGCGCGCAACACGTCAGCCAGCGCTCTCCGGCGCGCTTCGGGCACGGTATGGGCGGTGGGGTTCTGCGCGGTCGGGTTGAGGTAGACCACCTTCGCGCCGGTGGCCCGCGCCTGCCGACGCAGCGCATCCGGGCGCATGCCGTGTTCGTCGCATGCCACTACCTGGAGCTTGCGTTGCAGTACCCGCGCCGCATGCAGCAGGCCGGGATAGACCCGCGGTTCGCACAGGATCGTGTCGCCGGCCTCGGTGAGTGCCAGCAGCAGCGCCGACAATGCAGCCTGCGCGCCTTCGGTCACCACCAGCCGATCGCTGTCCACCTTGCCCAACATCGGTTTGAGCCACTGCTGCGCGGCCAGATGATCGGCGCGGCTGCCGCCGCCGACGTGGTAGGTCATCAGGTTGCCGGCATCGCTGCGGGTGAGCACCGTGGACAGGCCACGCCGCAGCATGTCGGCCACCTCGCCGCCGGGCGGGGTCGGCGGCAGGTTCATGCTCAGGTCCACAAGTTGGTCCAGCGCCACCTGGGGTGGGGCGACGAACGAGCCCAGTGGTCCGCGTGCGTCGATCAAGCCACGCTTGCGCGCCTCGTTGAACGCGCGGGTGACCGTGGTGAGGTCCACGCCGAGGTCGTTGGCCAGTGCGCGCTGCGCGGGCAGGCGTTGGCCGGGACGCAGCGCGCCGGACCGCACGGCGCGTTCGAGCGCCTGCACGATACGCAGGTACACCGGCCCGTGCCCGTCGGCGATGAGGCTGCTCCACGCGGGGCTGTCGGCTTGCATCGGCGCATCTTACGCCGCGCCGCGCAGGCGCCTGCGACAGTGTGTCGCATCATGTATGGATCATGTCGTTGCCTAACGTACGCGGCTGCGGCGGGCACCCCCCATGCATATCGGTCATGCAGGGGGTTGTCCGCCACTTTTCATGATCCGGGCCGCCCGGCCCGGCACTGCGTTGGAAGGGCCGTCCCGCATGATCCCCGTTACTCAACCTGCTCGCCGCGCCCCGTTGGCCGGTCGAGCCCGCGCCGGACGCTGGTCCGGCCTGGCAGCGCTGCTGCCCCTGCTCACCGGGTGCACCTCCCTGGAGCTGTTCAATCCCATGGGCAGCATCGCCGAACAGGAGATGCAGCTGATCCTGGTCTGCACCGGCCTGATGCTGCTGGTGGTGATTCCGGTGATCCTGCTCACGCTGTACTTCGCCTGGCGTTACCGTGCGTCCAACACGAATGCCACCTACGCGCCCGACTGGTCGCATTCCACCGCGATCGAGGTCGTCATCTGGACCATCCCGTGCCTGATCATCGTGGTGCTGGCGGTGCTGATCTGGAAGAGCACCCACGCGCTGGACCCGTACAGGCCGATTGAATCGGACAAGGCGCCGCTGCGTGTGGAAGTGGTGGCGTTGAACTGGAAGTGGTTGTTCATTTACCCCGACCACAACGTGGCCACGGTCAACGAGCTGGTGATGCCGGTCGATACGCCGGTTGCGTTCAAGCTGACCTCCGAGTCGATGATGAACGCCTTTTTCGTGCCGCAGCTGGGCAGCATGGTCTACACCATGGCCGGCATGCAGACCCGCCTGCACCTGATCGGGCACACCCCGGGCACCTACGCGGGAATGTCCTCGGCTTACAGCGGCGCCGGCTTCTCGGACATGAAGTTCCCGGCACGGGTGGTCACCGAAGCCGATTTCGCCCGCTGGCTGGCGCAGGCCCGCAGCAGTGGCGACCACCTCGGCGCCACCCGCCTGGCCGAACTGGAAACGCCTACCCACGGCTCGCCGCTGCTGCACTTCGGTGCGGTGGATACCGGGTTGTTCGACAGCATCGTGCGTCGCCACGGCGGCATGCCCGATGACGAGATCTGCCTGCCGGGCGAAGCACCCGGGGCGAAAACCCAACTGGTGAGCCTGGCCGCGCCTGCCGCCAGCCGTACCGCGGAGAACTGATTGTGCTTGGAAAGTTGAACCTCGAAGCGATTCCCTACCACGACCCGATCATCATGTCGGCACTGGCCGGGTCGCTGCTGCTCGGCGTGGCGATCATCGCGGCGATCACCTACTTCAAGAAGTGGGGCTACCTGTGGACCGAGTGGATCACCTCGGTGGACCACAAGAAGATCGGCGTGATGTACATCCTGCTGGCCCTGGTCATGCTGGTGCGCGGCTTCGCCGATGCGCTGATGATGCGCGCCCAGCAGGCCATCGCCGCCAATGACAGCGCCGGCTACCTGCCGCCGGAACACTACGACCAGATATTCACCGCGCACGGGGTGATCATGATCTTCTTCGTGGCGACCCCGCTCATCGTTGGCCTGATGAACATCGTGGTGCCGTTGCAGATCGGCGCGCGCGACGTGGCCTTCCCGTTCGTCAACTCGCTCAGCTTCTGGCTGTCGGCGGTGGGCGCGGTGCTGGTGATGCTGTCCATGTTCGTCGGCGACTTCGCCGCCACCGGCTGGGTGGCCTATCCGCCGCTGTCGGGCATCGAGTACAGCCCCACGGTGGGCGTGGACTACTACATCTGGTCACTGCAGGTATCGGGCATCGGCACCACGCTGACCGGCCTGAACTTCATCGTCACCATCCTCAAGATGCGGGCGCCGGGCATGGACCTGATGAAGATGCCGGTGTTCACCTGGACTGCACTGATCACCAACATCCTGATCGTGGCGATCTTCCCGGTGCTGACCGCCACCCTGGTGCTGCTGAGCATGGACCGTTACTTCGGCATGCACTTCTTCACCAACGATGCCGGCGGCAACGCCATGATGTACGTCAACCTGATCTGGATCTGGGGCCACCCGGAAGTCTACGTGCTGATCCTGCCGTGCTTCGGTGCGTTCTCCGAGATCATCGCCACCTTCTCGGGCAAGCCGCTGTTCGGCTACCGCTCGATGGTGTACGCCACCTGTTCGATCGGCGTGCTGTCGTTCTTCGTCTGGCTGCACCACTTCTTCACCATGGGCTCGGGCGCGAACGTCAACGCGTTCTTCGGCATCATGACCTCGATCATCTCCATCCCCACCGGGGTGAAACTGTTCAACTGGCTGTTCACCATGTACCGCGGCCGCATCCGTTACCACTCCTCGACGATGTGGACGATCGGCTTCATGGTCACCTTCGCGCTGGGCGGCATGACCGGTGTGATGCTGGCCATTCCGGGTGCGGATTTCGTGTTGCACAACAGCCTGTTCCTGATCGCGCACTTCCATAACGTGATCATCGGCGGCGTGGTGTTCGGCTGCCTGGCCGGTATCACCTTCTGGTTCCCGAAGGCGTTCGGTTTCACCCTCAATGAGCGCTTGGGCAAGGTGTCGTTCTGGTGCTGGCTGGTTGGTTTCTACCTGGCCTTCATGCCGCTGTACGTGCTGGGCTTCAAGGGGATGACACGGCGCATGAACCACTACGCGGTCGAGGGTTACCAGCCGTGGTTGATCGTGGCGGCCATCGGCGCACTGGTGATCGCCGCCGGCATCGCGGCGATGTTCATCCAGTTCTACGTGAGTGTCCGCGACCGCAAGGCCAACCTGGACCTCACCGGCGACCCGTGGAATGCACGCAGCCTGGAGTGGGCCACATCCTCGCCACCGCCGTTCTACAACTTCGCCACGCTGCCCTCGATCACCTCGCTGGAGCAGCACTGGGACGACAAGCAGCAGGGGCGCGCCTGGCAGCGCCAGGCCACGTACGAGGACATCCATATGCCGCGCAATACCGCCGCCGGCGTGGTGATCTCGGTGTTCAGCCTGGTGCTGTGTTTCGCCCTGGTCTGGCATATGTGGGTGCTGGCGGGGATCGGCCTGATCGGCGTGATCGCCACCTTCGTGCTGCGCTCCTATGACCGTGACGTGGACTACTACGTGCCCGCCGCCGAGGTGAAGCGCATTGAAGACGCGCACTTCGCGCGCATGGAAGGAGCCAAGGCATGAGCGGCGATACCCTGACCGCTGCCACGCAGCACGGCCCGCTTGCGGCCGGTCATCACGACCACGGCCACGCGCACCACGACGACGGCAGCAAGACCATCGTGGGCTTCTGGATGTACCTGATGGGCGACTGCCTGATCTTCGCGGTGCTGTTCGCCACCTTTGGTGTCCTGCTCAACGGAACGRCCGATGGCCCCAGCGGCAAGGAACTGTTCAAGCTCGGCTTCGTGCTGGCCGAGACGGTCCTGCTGCTGCTCAGCAGCTTCACCTTCGGCGTGGCGATGCTGGGCATGCAGGCGGGCAAGCGCAACCAGGTGGTGGGCTGGCTGGCGATGACCGGCCTGCTCGGCGCGGGCTTCATCGGCATGGAGCTCTATGAGTTCGCCGAGCTGATCCATGAAGGTGCCACCCCGGATGTGAGCGCCTACCTGTCGGCGTACTTCACCCTGGTGGCCACCCACGGCCTGCACGTCAGCTTCGGCCTGCTGTGGCTGGCGATCATGATCCACCAGGTGCTGAAGTTCGGCCTGGATGGCGTGGTCCGCCGCCGGCTGGCCTGCCTGAGCCTGTTCTGGCACTTCCTGGATCTGATCTGGATCTGTGTGTTCACCTTCGTCTACCTGAGGGAGTTTGTATGAGCGCGAACGCGCCTGATGCCGATCACGGCGGCGGCCATGCCACCTTGAAGGGCTATATCCTCGGCCTGCTGCTGTGCGTGGTGCTCACCGGCGCCTCGTTCGGCGTGGTCATGACCGATCTGGTGCCGCAGCCACTGCGCCTGACCGCCATCGTGGTGCTGTGCGTGGTGCAGCTGGTCGCCCAGCTGGTGCTGTTCCTGCATATCGGCGCAGGCCGCAGCCAGCGCGAGAACACCGGCATCTTCCTGTGCACCGCCTTCCTGATCGCCATCGTGGTGGCCGGCTCGCTGTGGGTGATGCACAACGCCACCCAGAACATGATGCCGATGCAGCTGTGAGCAGGGCCATGAACCGATGGGTGTCCTGCCTGGGGATCGTCATGGCGCTGAGTCTTGGCGCGGCGCGCGCAGGCAATGCAACGACTGCGCCACGCGCGCGTACCGCCGTAGTGGCCAGCCACGCATGGATCCGTCTGCCGCCGCCGGCTGCCAACGTGGCCGCGGGCTACGTGCAGCTCTACAACCACGGCAGGAAAGACCGATTGCTGGCAGCCACGGCCACCGGCTTTGGCCAGGTGCAGATCCATGCGATGCGCATGGACGGTGAGCTGATGCGCATGCAGGCGCTGCCGGAGGGGCTGGTGCTGCCGGCCGGCAAGGTCACCGCGCTGCAGCCCGGCGGCTACCACCTGATGTTGATGATGCCCACGCGCCCGCTGCAGGAGGGTCAACCGGTACGGGTGCGCCTGCAGTTCGCCCGGGACGGTGAGCAGCAGGTGGATTTCGTGGTGCGTGACGGCAGCAGTGCACAGCTGCACGGGCATGGGGCAGGGCGATGAGGCGCGGTTGGCTCGGCGGCGCGTTGTGCCTGGCCCTTCTGGCCGGCTGCAGCGGGGGCCAGGCACCGATCATGGGCCAGGCCGCGTTGGAGTCGGTGGCGCTGCACAGCAGCGATGGCCGCACGCTGTCGATCAGCAGCTTGCGCGGCAAGCCCACGCTGCTGTTCTTCGGTTTCTCCCATTGCCCGGAAGTGTGCCCGCTCAGCCTGGTCAAGGCGGTGCAGGTCAAGCGCCAGCTCGGGCCGCTGGCGGAGCACCTGCAGGTGGTGTTCATCACCGTCGATCCGCAGCGCGACACCCCGACCCACCTGCGCGAGTATCTGGCCGCGTTCGACCCGGCGTTCATCGGGCTGGCGGGGGACGAGGCGGGCACGCGTGCCGTCGCCGAAAGCCTGGGCGTGAGCTACCAGCGCGTCGGCGTGGGCGAGGCGGCCACGTTCGAGCACACCGCGTCGTGGTTCCTGCTCGGTGCCGACGGCAAGCTGCAGGAGGTGCTCGGGTACGCACTGACCGAGGCGGAGATGGCGGCCAAGGTCCGCACGCGGCTGACGCCCACCCGCACGTGAGGCGACGCGGATGAGCGCGCCAGGGTCGGCACGCGCACCGCGCACGGATGCGATCCTGCTACTGGCCACGGCGCGACGGATGCGCGAGCGCCCGCACCTCCCAACACGCGGCAACGAATCGCACCCTGTCCCCCACCACGAACGGCGCAAACGCCTCGTCCATCGCCTGCAATACCCGTGCATGCAGCGCCGGTTCGATGTCCGCGCTGCGCAGCGCCGACCCGACCGGGCCCAACAACGTCACATAGGCAGGCAGGTCCGCGGCGGCGATCTCGCAGGCAACATCCTGCGCAACAACGTCAATGTTCTGCCATCCGGCGTCGGTGACAATGCCGACCACCCGGTCCCGGTCCGCAAACGCGAACTGCCCCGGCGCATCGGCAACGCGTGCGGGGAACGTCAACAGGTGAGCAGTGGCGCGCTCGGCGGCGGTCATGAACGGGTTTTCCGCGGCGCTGCGCCAGGCGATCGCATGCAGGCCGCCACCGTCGCGGGTCGCCTGGCGGAGGTTGGAGAAGGCCATCACCGGGTCATCGAAGAACATCACCCCGAAGCGCGACACGATCCGGTCGAACGAGGCGGGCAGCAGCGCAAGCCGCTGTGCATCGCCCACCCTGAAATCCACCGGCAGTGCTGCGGACGCAGCGCGCGTGATGGCGCGCGTGATCAGCGGGGTGGAAATGTCCACGCCGGTGCAGTGGCCGCCGCTGCCCAGTCGCGTCGCAATCTCCAGACTTGCCGCGCCGGTGCCACAGCCCACGTCCAGCACCGTTGCAGGTGAATCGGTCGGTATGGCCTGTGCCAGCTGTGTGGCGAACGGGGCAAACATCTGGTCCAGGATCCGTTCCGCCTTTACCCAGGCGTGACCGGCGGGGCCGTTCCACAGGGTGTGTTGTGCGGTGTCGGACATGAGGGGCTCGTTCTGGGCTTGCCAGCAGGGAAGGGAGCCTGCACTCTGCCACTTCAAGTGCGCTTGAGGTCAAGCAATGCGCGAACTGGATATCGCCGAGGTGGCGCGCCGCGCGGGGCTGGCGGCGTCGGCACTGCGCTATTACGAAGAAAAGGGGCTGGTGCAGCCGATCGGCCGACGCGGGTTGCGCCGGGTGTACGCCGAAGAGGTGCTGGAGCGGCTGGCGTTGATTGCGCTGGGCCGGGCTGCGGGCTTGTCGCTGGAGGAGATCGCGACGATGTTGGCCGCGGACGGCGGCACGCGCATCGACCGCGCGCGACTGGTGGCCAAGGCCGACGAACTGGACCTGGCCATCGTACGCATGGCCGCCATGCGCGATGGCCTGCGCCACGCGGCGGCTTGCCGGGCCAGCAGCCACCTGGACTGCCCGCGTTTCCGTGCGCTGCTGCGCGGGGTCAGGCCAGCGTATCCACCAACAACTTCACGTTGAGCACGATGATCACCGCCCCGATCAGCCACGCCAGTGCGATCAGCCAGCGCGGCGCCACCAGCGGCCCCATCTTGGCCTTGTCCGAGACCAGGCGCACCAGCGGCACCACCGCGAACGGCAACTGCATCGACAGCAGCACCTGGCTCAGCACCAACAGGCGCGCGGTGCCCTGTTCGCCATAGATCGCGGTAACGATCACCACCGGCACGATCGCGATGCCGCGGGTGATCAGACGCCGCGCCCAGGGCGGAATGCGCAGCCGCAGGAATCCTTCCATCACGATCTGCCCGGCCAGCGTGGCGGTGACCGTGGAATTGATGCCCGAGGCGAGCAGGGCGGCCGCAAACAGGGTGGACGCCAGCCCGACGCCCAGCATTGGCGCCAGCAGTTCGTAGGCCTGTTCGATCTCCTGCACATCGGTGCGTCCCTGCGCATGGAATACGGCAGCGGCGAGGATCAGGATCGATGCGTTGATGAACAACGCCAGCATCAAGGCAAGGGTGCTGTCGGTGACCGCCCAGCGCAGCGCGCTGCGACGGCCTTCCTCGGTGCGCGGGTAGGCGCGGGTCTGCACGATCGACGAGTGCAGGTACAGGTTGTGCGGCATCACCGTGGCCCCGATGATGCCGATGGCCAGGTACAGCGCATGCGGATGGGTGACCACTTCCGCGCGCGGAATGAAGCCGGCAAGCACGGCCTGCAGCGGTGGCGCCGCCAGTGCGATCTGGATCGCAAAGCAAGCGAAAATCACCAGCAGCAGCGCGATCACGAACGCCTCCAATGCCCGGAATCCCCGGTTCATCAGCCACAGCACCAGCACCACATCGATGGCGGTGATGATCGCCCCGGCCACGAGCGGGATGCCGAACAGCAGCTTCAGCGCGATGGCGGTGCCGATCACCTCGGCCAGGTCGCAGGCGATGATCGCGATCTCGCACAGCAGCCACAGGGTCAGGTTGACCGGTCTGGAATAGTGGTCGCGGCAGGCCTGGGCCAGGTCGCGCCCGGTGGCGATGCCCAGCCGCGCCGACAGCCCCTGCAACACGATGGCCATCAGGTTGGAGAGCAGGATCACCGACAGCAGGAGATAACCGAACTGCGCGCCGCCGGCGATGTCGGTGGCCCAGTTGCCCGGGTCCATGTAGCCCACCGAGACCATGTAACCCGGCCCGAGGAAGGCCAGCAGCCGAAACCACCAGTGCCCATCCTGCGGCACCGCGACGCTGGCGTTCATCTCGCCCAGGCTCGGGCTGTGCCCGCTGGAGGAGGGCCAGGCAGGCGCGGTGGGTGGGCGGCGTTGGATGTCCATGGACCGCAATATAGCAAAGGCTATCTTAGTAAGTGATTGCAATGACGGGCCGTTTGATGGTGCGATCCGGCCATGCGACCAGGGCGATGCCACCCCCTTAACCGTTAACCGCGTATCGTCACCGCTCTTTGAGTTGGAGTGGATGCATGCGTTGGATCGTGTTGTTGGCCGCCTTGGCCATGCCGGTGGTGTCGTGGTTTTCGCAATCCGGTGCGTTCGGCCCGACCAACGGTGCGATTTCCGACCGTTATCCGACCCTGCTGGTCGCAGCGGGCTATGCGTTCGCGATCTGGGGCCTGATCTTCCTGTGGGACGTGGCGTTCGGGCTGTGGCAGCTGCGCCGCCGCAAGCCGGACCTGGTCGGCGTACGTGGCTGGGCGGCCACCGGCTTCGTGCTCACCGCGGTGTGGATGCCGGTGTTTTCCAACCAATGGTTCCTGTCGGCGCTGGCGATCATCTGGGCCGCCCTGGTGTGCCTGATTGTCGCGGCGGTCCGCGCGGCACCGCCGGAGGCCAGCGCCGGGCAGCGTGCGTGGGCGGCCTATCCGCTGGCATTGCATGCCGGCTGGTTGTCGATGGCGGCCTTCCTCAATACGGCGCAGGTGATCGTGGCCTACGAGTGGCTGCCGACCGCGGACATGTTCACCTGGAGCGTGGTGCTGCTGGCGGCGGCCACGCTGCTGGCGTGGTCGGTCAACCAGCGCCTGCGGGGTCATTTCGCCTATCCGGCCGCCGTGGTGTGGGCGCTGGTGGGTGTGTATGTGAAGCAGTCCGGCTGGCGCCTGCCCGGCGCCGATACGGTGTCGGTGCTGGCGCTGGCAGTGGCCGCGTTGCTGGTGCTGCAGACCCTGGTGCTGCGCGCACGCGCCTGGCGCCAGCCGCGCGCGGCGGTGGTGGCTGCGCATCGGCACCGCCGCTGAGGCGGGTCCCGCGACGCTTCCATGACGCGCCGCCGGGCACGCTCCGGTGACCGTCAACACCATAACGCCGAGCAATGCCCGGCAACCTTCTTCAACAACGTAGGGCCGGCCTTGCCCGGCAACCTAGATCCAGCAACAGGAGAAAACACATGCGCGCTGCATTGCATGAAACATTCGGTGATCCCACGGCGGTGCTGCACGGCGGCGACGCGGCAATGCCGCAGCCGGGCAAGGGCGAGGTGCGCATCCGCACCGTCCTGGCCACCATCCACAACCACGACCTGTGGACCGTGCGCGGGCAATACGGCTACAAGCCGACGCTGCCGGCCATTGGGGGCAGCGAAGCGACCGGCGTGATCGATGCGCTCGGCGAGGGCGTCGACGGCCTGAGCGTCGGGCAGCGGGTCAGTGCCGCCTCGGTGCATGGCACGTGGGCGGCGTATTTCGTGGCACCGGCAAAAATGGTGATTCCGATGCCCGAGGCGATCAACGACGAGACCGCCGCGCAGCTCATTGCGATGCCGTTGAGCGCGCTGATGCTGCTGGAGTTCCTGCAGGTCAAGCCGGGCCAGTGGATCCTGCAGAACGCAGCCAATGGCGCGGTCGGCAAGGCACTGGCGATGCTGGCCAAGGCGCGGGGCGTGCACTGCGTAAACCTAGTGCGGCGTGATGCGGGCGTGGCCGAGATGGACGCGTTGGGCATCGAGCACACCGTGTCGACTGCACAGTCGGACTGGATGGCGAAGGTGCAGGCCAAGACCGGCGACCAGCCCATCGTCGCGGCGGTGGATTCGGTTGGCGGCCGCGCCAGCAGCGAGTTGATGACCCTGCTCGGTGATGGCGGCACGCTGGTGTCCTTCGGGTCGATGACTGGCGAGCCGATGCAGCTCAACTCGGGCGATGTGATCTTCAAGCAGGCCACGGTGAAGGGCTTCTGGGGCAGCAAGGTCAGCCAGGCGATGGCGCCGGAAGACAAGCGCCGCCTGGTCGGCGAACTGCTGCAGCTGGCCGCACGCGGCGGGCTGAGCCTGCCGGTGGATGCGGTATTCGGCCTCGATGACGTGGCTGCCGCGGCCAAGGCCAGCCTGGAGCCGGGCCGCAACGGTRAGGTGCTGCTGCGCCCGTGAACCGCGCGTAGAGCCGACCGTTGGTCGGCTGTCACACCGTCACGGAACCCGACGGAGAGCAGCCGACCAACGGTCGGCTCTACGTGGCAGCCGACCAACGGTCGGCTCTACGGGTTGGCGCGCAGCGCCTGGATCACCACGCGCATCGCGCTGGAGGACTGCCGGCGGCTGGGGTAATAGGCGTAATACCCGTCGAACACATCGCACCAGTCCTCCATCACCCGCAGCAGGCGGCCGGCGCGCACGTGCTCCAGCACCATGTCCTCGGGCAGGTAGGCCAGCCCCGCGCCCGCCAACGTGGCGCGCAGCATCGCGCTGCTGCCGTTGAAGGTCCATTGGCCGGCCACGCGCACGTTGACCTCCTGGCCATCCTTCTGCAGGTCCCACACCATCAGCCCGCCGTGGGTGGGCAGGCGCAGGCCGATGCAGTCGTGCGCGCCCAGATCGTCCGGTGTCCGTGGCGCCACATGACCGGCGAAGTAGGTCGGGCTGGCCACGATCGCCATCCGCTGCGGCCCGCTGATCGGCACGGCGATCATGTCCTTGGCTACGCGCCCGCCCAGGCGGATGCCGATGTCGTAGCGCTGGGCCACGATGTCGGCCAGGCCGTAATCGACCGTGAGTTCGACCCGCAGGTCCGGGTAGTTGGGCAGCACCGCGCTCAGCCGCGGCCACACGATGCTGTTGGCGGCGTGTTCGGCGGTGGTGATGCGGATGGTGCCGGCGGGGTGGTCGCGGTAATCGGTGATCGCCACCAGCTCGGCCTCGATCTCCTGCATGCGGGGCGCGACCGTGTCGTACAGGCGCTCGCCAGCTTCGGTCATCGACACGCTGCGCGTGGTGCGGGTCAGGAGGCGCACGCCGAGACGTTCTTCCAGGCCGCGCATGGTGTGGCTCAGCGCAGACTGGGACACCCCGAGCTGGGCGGCCGCGCGGGTGAAGCTGCGCTCGCGCGCGACGGTGAGAAATACCTGCAGGTCGTTGAAGTTCTCTCGGGCCATGCAGGCGCTCCGGCGGGCGTGCGATTCACGTGCGGTCATGATGGGCGCGCACCACTGGTGAACGCAAGGCGTCACTGCTGGCGAATTGATGAGGAGGCCTCATGACAGCATGCCAGCTGCGCGGGGAAGTCCCTGGCCGTTGCGGGGCTAAAGTGGCACCTCCTGCCGCCGCCGTGCGAACACCCGCGCAGCGGATCCGCTTCCCGTCCTGAGGAGACTTCCATGGACCTGTTGAGTACCGCCCTGTTGTCGATGGCCGCCGTCGCCACGCCCGACGCGCAGGCCCCGATCCAGATCGCCCGCGCCGGCAGCACCGCCTCGGCCGCCGGCCCGGCCGACTACTTCACCGGCACGGTGCGCATCGATGCCCCGTTCCAGCGGCCCGCACCGGCGCGCGTGGGTGGTGCCACGGTCACCTTCGAGCCCGGCGCGCGGACCGCCTGGCATACCCATCCGCTCGGCCAGACCCTGATCGTCACCGCAGGCGTGGGCAGCGTGCAGGAGTGGGGCAAGCCGGTGCAGGAGATCCGCCCGGGCGACATCGTTTGGATCGCACCGGGGGTCAAGCACTGGCATGGGGCCAAGGCCGACGTGGCGATGACCCATATCGCCATCGCCGAGGCCGTGGACGGCTCGCCGGTGACCTGGATGGAGCAGGTCAGCGAGGCGCAGTACGCCGGCGGCTGACAGGGGCAGGCGTACTACGCGCGGACCGCCGCCGCACGGGTCGGTCACGCGCCGGTCGCTACCCTGTCCATCTCGATACATGACAGGAGCACGCCGTTGACCAAGGTCTTCATCGTAGGTGCCGCCGGCAAGGTCGGCCGCCATCTGGTCGAACAATTGGCCGCCCGTGGCCATCAGCCGCTGGCCATGCATCGCCGCGCCGAGCAGGCGGCGGAACTGACCGCACTGGGCGGCGTGCCGGTGCAGGGCGACCTGACCGGGATCGACGCCGCCACGCTGGCCACGCAGATGCGCGGGAGCGAGGTGGTGGTGTTCACTGCCGGCGCGGGTGGCGCGGGCATGGAGGTGACCAATGCCATCGACGGCCGTGGGCTGGAGCTGGCCGTGCAGGCCGCGCAGCAGGCCAACGTGAAACGCTTCCTGCTGGTGTCCGCATTCCCCGAAGCCGGGCGCGGCGAGGCACTGGGCGAGGGCTTCGAGAATTACATGACGGTCAAGAAGCGCGCCGATGTCTATCTGGCCGCCAGCGACCTGGACTGGGTGATCCTGCGCCCCGGCACGCTCAGCGACGCGCCCGGCACGGGGCGGGTGACCCTCGGCCCGGCCATCGCCTATGGCGACGTACCGCGCGAGGACGTCGCTGCCACCCTGGTCGGGTTGGTGGAGCATCCGGCGCTGCGTCATCGCATCATCGAACTCACCCAGGGCCATGTCCCGGTCGATGAAGCGCTGGATCGGCGTGGCGTAAAATGACCGGCCCGAACCGCAGTACAGACGAGCACGCCATGACCGACGCCCCGTTCTATCCCATCGGCACCCCCGGCCAGCCTTGGGGCGCCGATGAAAAGGCGCAATGGCGCGCCCGCCAGGTGCCGCAGCGTGTGTACGCCGATGACGTGCTGCCGCTGCTGGAGGCCCTGCGTAGGGACTTCGACGTCACCCAGTACGGCACGCTGGAGTACCCGCCGCACCAGTACCCGCTGTTTGCGGTGCGCAGCCGCGATTGGAACCCGCAGTTGCCCAGCGTGCTGGTCACCGGTGGCGTGCACGGCTACGAAACCAGCGGCGTGCAGGGCGCGCTGCAGTTCCTGGCCACCCGCGCCAAGGACTATGCCGGCCGCGTCAATGTGCTGGTCGTGCCCTGCGTGAGCCCATGGGGGTATGAGCGCGTCCAGCGCTGGAACGCCGATGCGATCGATCCCAACCGCGCGTTCGTGGCCAACAGCCCGGCGGCCGAATCGGCCGCACTGATGGCGCTGGTCGAACCGTTGCGTGACGGCATGCTCATGCACATCGACCTGCACGAAACCACCGACAGCGACGAAAGCGAGTTCCGCCCGGCGCTGGCCGCGCGCGACGGCAAGCCGTTCGAGCCGGGCCTGATCCCGGATGGCTTCTATCTGGTGGACGACAGCGAAAACCCGCAGCCCGCGTTCCAGACCGCGGTCAACGCGGCGGTGGAGCAGGTGACCCACATCGCCCCGGCCGACGACCGCAACGAAATCATCGGCTCGCCGGTGGTCGCCCCCGGCGTGATCGAGTACCCGCTGAAGAGGCTCGGCCTGTGCGCCAGCATCACCGGCGCGACATACACCACCACCACCGAGGTCTACCCGGACAGTCCGCGTGCCACCCCGCAGCAGTGCAACGACGCGCAGGTGGCGGCGGTGTGCGCGGCAATCGACTACGCGTTGGCGCATCGCTGAGGCAGGCTTGGGGCCTGCAACAGGCGACGCGTCCCGACGCCCCCTGCTGCCTCCGGCGATGGTCAGCGAGGCTGCCGGATGCCTCGATTGATGGAGGCATCATCCTTCACGTCGGCAGCAGAAACTGATCCAGCAGCCACAGCGCCGCCGGGCCGAGCGGGGTATCGCGCGACCACACCGCATCGGCACCGATCAGGCGCGGCCAGCCCGGCAGGGGCAGTTCCACCAGTTGGTCGCGGCCATAGCGGCTGACCAGGTCGCGCGGCAGCTCGGCCCAGCCGAAGCAGTCTTCGGCCATTTCCAGCACCATCAGGTAGTCCGAGGCCGCCCAGATGCGCCCACGTGCGTGGCCACTGCACCGCGCATCGCCGCTCAGGCAGATCTGGCGATGCCCGGCCAGATGCGATTCGTCCGGCGTGGCGATCCGGGTCAGCGGATGGTCGCGCGCCACGAATACCGCCATTTCCGCGCGCAGTGGCAGCGACCGCACCGCCAGCGCGGATGGATACTGCGCCTGCTGCGGTACCAGCCCGAGCTGGGCGCGGCCACGTTCCACCACGTCGAGGACGTCGTCGCCTTCGGCATCCAGCCACTCCAGCTCGATGTCCGGGAAGCGCTGCTCGAACCGGCGCAGCAGGTGCTGGTCGGGGTTGAGCTGATAGATGTCGGAGAACACCAGGGTAAGGCGTGGCTCGACCGCGTCGCCCAGGCGGATGCTGAGGTGCTCCAGGCGCTCGGCGGCGGCGAGGATCTCCTGCACGTGGCCGAGCACCTTGCGGCCATCCTCGGTCAGCTGCGGGTAGCGACTGGTGCGGTCGAACAGGGTCAGGCCGAGGTCGGCCTCCAGCGTGGCGATGCCGGTGCTGATGGTGGACTGGGTCTTCTTGAGGCGCCGCGCAGCGGCTGAGAACGAGCCCAGGGCGGCGGCTTCGACGAACGCGCGTAGGGATTCCGGGCTGTAGCGCATGGACGTATCGCCTGTATCGATGGATTCCATCTTTGGACTGATGGAATTGACGATGATACTGATCGCGTCATTGGGCCGCCATTGCCTGACCGTTTGTACCGGGCAACGGTCGGCACCCACCAGCCCATCCACGGCCGGTGCCTGCAGGCGCGCCACCGACGCACGCGTATCCGCCACCCTGGCAGATGCCCCGGTACCCGGCCCTTCGTCGGTGCGCGCCGGCCCAACATCAAGGAGCTTTCCATGCACACACACGTGCATTCGCAACCCCGTGCCCGTGGCGGTCTGATCGCCTGGGCCTGCCTGACCCTCGCGGTCGTCGCCGAAGTGGTCGGCACCTCGTTCATGGCCGACGCGGCGCGCCATGGCGGTTACCTCGGCTATGCGGTGATGGCCGTGGCGCTGGCCATTTCGTACTACTTCCTGGCGCTGTCGGTGCGCGGCATCGCGGTCGGGGTGGCTTATGCGGTCTGGGAAGGCCTTGGCCTGACCCTGTTGACGCTGGTCGGCATCGTCGTGTTCAAGGAGAGCCTCTCGGTGCAGCAGATGGTCGGCCTGCTGATGGCCGCCGCGGGTATCGTCTGCGTCACCCTGGGCGAAGCACACACGCCATGAACCTCACCGCCTTTCTTTTCGTGCTGTGCTCGGCAGTGATCGACATCGCCGCCAACATGATGGTCGCCAAGTCCGATGGCTTCCGTAAGCCGGCGTGGGGTGTCGCTGCGATCTTGCTGGTGTGGATCGCCTTCGCGCTGCTCGGCCAGGCGCTGAAGACGATGGACCTGGCCACCGCCTATGCGATGTGGGGTGCGGTCGGGGTGATCGGCACGGCGATCTGCGGGCGCGTGCTGTTCGGCAACCGGCTGCGCCCGATCGGCTGGGTGGGCATTGCGCTGGTCACCGGCGCGGTGGTGGTGCTGTCCAGCCACTGAAGTGCGCTCAGCGGAACAGTTGGTTCAAGGTGGCCCCGGATGCCGCATCGGCGAATCCGTCGAAGCGGCCTTCGTCCATCAGCAGTTGCGAGGCGCGCATCATCCCGCCCCAGGCGACCCGTGCCATCGCGCCACCGACGCTGACCCGGCGCACACCCATTGCGGCGATGTCCTGCAGGGTGAACGGTACGGCGGCGCCGACCAGCAGATTGACCGGCTGCGGCGCCACGGCGTTGACCACCGCTTCGATCTGTTCGCGGGTGCTGATGCCGGGTGCGTAGAGACAGTCCGCGCCCGCGTCGGCATACGCGCGTAGCCGGGTGATCGCATCGTCCAGGTCGGGGCGGCCGACGAAGAAGTTTTCGGCGCGGCCGATCAGCAGCACATCTTCACCGGACTGGTCGATCGCCCGGCGTGCCGCGCGTACCCGTGCCACCGCGTCCTCCAGCGTGCGCAGCGGATGGGCCGGGTCTGGCCCGGCATCTTCGATGGAGATACCCGCCACCCCGGTGGCAATGGCGCGGGTGACGTTGCTGCCGACCTCATCCAGCGTGCCGAAGCCGTCGCCGAAATCGGCATTCAGCGGCAGCGGCGTGGCGGCGGCAAGGGTGTGCAGGTGGGCGAGCGTTTCATCCAGCGACACCGTGCCATCGGCCTGCGCCTGGCTCCAGGCATGGCCGGAACTGGTCGAAGCCACTGCCTGGAAGCCCAGGCTGTGCAGGTAGCGTGCGCTGCCCGGATCCCACGGGTTGGGCAATACGAAGCAGCCGTCGTCATGCAGCGCACGGAAGGCCGCGCGGCGCGGGCGGGGATCGAAGGACGGTGCGGTCATGGCGCGTATCCGGCAGGCGGTGAGCCGATGGTAACGCCACCGTTGGTCAGCCCCGTGCTGATCCACGCGGCCGTGCTGGTCGCCGTGTTAAGCCGCCGTGGGAATGCCCGGCGCTGCGTTCACGCCCAACGACTGGCGGGCAGGTCCAGCCTTGCGCAGGCGCCGGATCATCCGTCGCCACGACCTGGGAGAACACTGATGAACCGGATGGCACAAAGATCGCGCTGGCTGCTGACGATGCTGCTGTTGGCAGGCATCGCCGCGAACGCCGCTGCCGCGCCGACAGCCAGGGCGCCCGCGCCGCTGCCTGCGTTCGAGGCGCTGGACAAGGACAAGGACGGCATCGTTACCCTGCCGGAGGTGAATGTGTATCCCGATGCCATTGCCGCGCGCCTGCGCAAGTGCGACGCCGACAAGGACATGAGGATCAGCCGCGACGAGTACGCCAAGTGCGAGCACGCCGCCCATGCTGCCGGCGCCAAGTGACACCGTTGGCTCAGGCCTTCACCCAGCGCGCCACCAGCCCGATCAGCAACAGCGCAGCGGCGACCAGGCAGAACGCGAATACCAGGCTGCTGCCGTGGGCGACGAAGCCGATCAGCGCCGGTCCGGCCAGTACGCCGGCATAGCCGAGCGTGGTGATGGCCGGAATCGCCAGGCTTTCGGGCATGGCTTTCTGGTTGCCGGCCATCGAGAACAGCGCCGGCACGATGTTGGCGCAGCCCAGGCCGATCAGCGCGTAGCCGAGCAGCGCCAGTGGCAGTGCCGGGGCAAAGGTGACCAGCGCGAAACCGCCGGCGGCGACCAGGCTGCCCAGCAGGATCGCGCGGTGCCGTCCCAGCCGTGCCACCACGCCATCGCCGACCAGCCGCGTTACCGTCATCGCGATGGCGAAGGTCATGAAACCCAGCCCGGCACGCGCGGGGTCGACCTGCTGCACTTCATGCAGGAATACCGCGCTCCAGTCCAGCATCGCGCCTTCTGCCAGGAAGGCGACAAAGCACAGCACGCCGATGCCCAGCACCACGCCACGCGGCACGGCAAACACCGGCGCGCCCGACGGCGCCTTGTCATTGCGCCAGAACGGCAGCGAGACGCCCAGCAGCGCCGCCATCACCGCCGACCCCAGCAGGCATACCAGCCACGGCGGCAGATGCAGGGCCAGCAGCGCGGTCATCGCCGCCGCGCCGACGGCGCCGCCGATGCTGTAGAAGGCATGGAAGCCGGACATCATCGGCCGCCCACTGTCCCGCTCGACCATCACCGCCTGGATGTTCATGGTGCAGTCGCAGGCCCCCACGCCGGCGCCGAACACGAACAAGGCCAGACCCAGCGTCCATGGCGAGGGCGCGATGGCCAGCAGCGGCAGGCTGGCAATCACCATGATGAGGGTGGCGATCATCACCGCGCGGCAGCCATGGCGTGCGGCGAACATGCCGGCCAGCGGCATCGACAGCAGCGAGCCGGCGCCCAGGCACAGCAGCACCAGGCCAAGCGAGCCTTCATCCAGGCCGGTGCGGGATTTGGCGAAGGGCACCAGCGGCGCCCACGCGGCGGTGGCGAAACCGGGCAGGAAGAAGGCGGCGCGGGTGGCGTGCTGTTCGGTGCGTGTGCCGACGAGCGTGGAACGTGCAAGCGTGGACATCGGGAGCGGGCTCACTCTGCGCGGGCGTGGTGGAGATCGACGCCGCGACGCGCGAACGCCTCGGCCTGGGCCGACGGTGCGTCGGCTTCGAGCACCAGGATGTCGATCTGCTCGACCCCGCCGATGCGATGCGCGGCCTGTGCCCCGAGTTTTTCGTTACTGGCCACCACCACGCAGCGGCTGCTCGCGGCAAGCATCGCGCGCTTGAGCGCAGCCTCTTCGCCGTCCACGGCCCAGATCCCGGCTTCTGCATCCACTGCGCAGGTTCCGATGAAACACACGTCCACCCGCAACGCGGCGATCGCTTCCAGCGCCTGTGCACCGACGGCCGCGCCGATACGCCGGTCCAGCCGGCCGCCGATCAGGCTGACCTCAATACCGTTGCGTGCCATCAGCAGCACCGCGATATCCGGTGCGTTGGTGATCACCCGGATGCCGTGCTGGTCGGGCAGGCAGGCGGCGATGGCGCTGTTGGTGGAACCGGCGTCGAGCAGCACCAGCTCGCCCGGGCGGACATGCGCGGCGGCGGCACGCGCGAGGGCCTGCTTCTGTTCGCGTTGCTGGGCATGGCGGTCGGCCAGTGGCGGGAACGCCGGTGCGGCGGGCAGGGCGCCGCCGTACACCTTGCGACACAGGCCCTGGCTGGCCAGATCACGCAGGTCGCGGCGGATCGAGTCTTCCGACACGCCCATCTGCACGGCCAGCGGCGCGGAGAACACGCGGCCTTGTTCGCGCAGCAGGCGCAGGATGGTCTGTTGGCGTTCGCCGGGCAGGGCTTCGGGGGTCATGGAACGACTCGCGGGAAATGAAACGTGCAGGGAAGATTGTTCAAACCGGCGAAAACGGGCATCGTTCGTTGCGCAGAGGACTGAGTATACGGAAACGTGCGCGATAATGCGTACAAACGTGCATTCTATCGTGCATGAATGTTCACGCCCGTCCGCCGTTGCGCTAGTCCTCCCGCGACAGTTCCGGCTGGATCACCCCGGCCACCCAGTCCATGAATGCAGTCACCCGTTGTGGCAAGTGGCGGCGCTGCGCGTACAGCAACGTCACCGGCATCGGCTCGGCGGCCAGCTGCGGCAGCACTTCCACCAGTGTGCCGGCGGCCAGCGCCTGGCGCACCCCGAGACGTGGCACCTGGATGATGCCCAGCCCGGCCAGCGCGGCGGCGCTGTAGCCCTCGCCGCTGTTGACGGTGATCGGACCGCGCATCGGCAGGTTCCGGTAGCCGGCACCGTCGGGATACTCGAAGCCCGGCGAGCGTTGGCCGAGCGTGCCGACGTAGTGGATCAAGGCGTGATCGGCCAGGTCTGCCAGTTCGCGTGGGGTGCCGTGCGTGGCCAGATACGCCGGGCTGGCGCAGTTGACGATCCGCATCAGGCCCAGCGGGCGGGCGACGAGCGTGTTGTCGTCCAGGCTGCCCACCCGCAGCACGCAGTCGAAGCCCTCGCGGACCAGATCGACGCGGCGGTCGGTGCCGCTCAGTTCGATCTCCAGGCCGGGATGCAGGGCCAGGAAACCGGGCAGGTGCGGGATCACCAGCTGCCGGGCCAGGCCGCTGGACATGTCCACCCGCAGCCGCCCTTTGAGCTGGCTGGTGTCGCGGCGGAACATGCCCTGCAGCTCTTCCATGTCGTCGAGCAGGTCGCGGGCGCGCTGCTGGAACTGCGCGCCGTCGGCGCTGAGCTGGACGCGGCGGGTGGTCCGGTGCAGCAGCTGCACGCCCACCTCGGCCTCCAGCCGCTGCACCGCCAGCGACACGCTGGCCTTGGGCAGGCCGAGGCTGTCGGCGGCGCCGGTGAACGAGCCGAGTTCGGCGACGCGCAGGAAGCTGCGCAGCTGGTCGAGGCGGTCCATGGATTGTTATCCAATATTGAACAGTCAAATCAGGATCGCGTGATTTATGTGGCCCTGCAAGATCAATAGGCTGTACCCACCCCCAACGCTGGAGAATCCACATGAGCAGCTCGCCCCGTATCGTCCTCATCACCGGCGGTAGCCGTGGCCTGGGCCGCAATGCCGCCCTGGCCCTGGCCGCCGACGGCGCGGACATCGTGTTGACCTACCGCAACCAGGCCGATGCCGCGCAGCAGGTGGTGGCGCAGATCGAGGCGCTGGGCCGGCGCGCGGTGGCCTTGCCGCTGGATGTGGCCGACAGCGGCAGCTTTGGCGCGTTCGCCGACCAGGTGCGGCAGACCCTGCAGACCCTCGGCGCCCGCCATCTGCAGGGCCTGCTCAACAATGCCGGCGAAGGTCTGTATGCGAGCATCGCCGACACCACGCCGGAACAGTTCGACCACGCGGTGGCGGTACACCTGAAGGGGCCGTACTTCCTGACCCAGGCGCTGCTGCCGTTGATCGCCGATGGCGGGCGCATCCTCAATGTCTCCAGCGGATTGGCGCGCTTCTCGCTGCCGGGCAGTTCGGCCTACGCGATGATGAAGGGCGGCATCGAGGTGTTCACCCGCTACCTGGCCAAGGAGCTGGGCGCGCGTGGCATCAGCGCCAACACGCTGGCACCGGGCGCGATCGCCACCGACTTCGGCGGCGGTCGGGTGCGCGACGACGAACACGTCAACGGCATGGTTGCCTCGATCACGGCGTTGGGGCGTGCCGGTCAGCCGGAGGACATCGGCCCGGTAGCGGCGGCGCTGTTGTCGCCGAGCACCGGCTGGATCAATGCACAGCGGGTGGAGGCGTCCGGCGGCATGTTCGTCTGAAGGATGCGGGCGTGCGCGTTGCGTGCGCCCGTTTTCGTTGCGGTGGTTCTGCAAACGGGTCGCATTCGCAGTTCGCGGCTATCATGGGCATTCTGTCCGTGCCGAGCCGAGTCTGATTTGAACGCTCCTCTTCCGATGCGCCCGATGGGCCGTGTATTTGCCACCGTCGCCTTCATCGAAGCATTGACCTGGGCCGGGCTGCTGATCGGTATGTACTTCAAGTACCACGCCGCCGACCCGACCCCGGTCGGCGTCCGCGTGTTCGGTCCACTGCATGGGTTTGCCTTCATGGCTTACGTCGTGGTGACGGTGCTGGCCGCGGTGCGGCTGCGGTGGCCATGGTGGGCGGCGGGCCTGGCAGTGCTGGCCGCGGTGCCGCCGTTGGTGACGCTGCCGCTGGAATGGTGGTTCAAGCGGCGCGGGTTGTTGAGCCGTCGCCCGGCCTGATGCTGGTCCCCGGCGCCGGCTTGGGGCGAACCTTGGTCGACTGCACGCATCGGGTCACCCTGCGGTGGCGACATGACGGGGGGCGCAGACCGGTTTGCTGATCGCAGGCGCGGACTGCGTTCGTGGGTCCTGCGTGCAATGCGCGTTGCGCCGGTATCGGCGGTGGTTTGGGAACCGACCGTGCCGGTGATTGGACGGGCGGCCACCTTCTCCTGTCTCAGGAGGGCATCACCGACGCCAACGCCTCGCCGATCTTTCCGGGGGACTGATAGCCGGCCAGCCGTGCGACTTCACGCCCGCCACGGATCAGCAGCAACGTCGGTGTCTGGCGCAGGCCGAGGCTGCGGAAGAACACTTCGCCGATGGTTTCCAGCTTCACCTTGAGCAGCACGACACCCGCCGCGCGGGGCGAACCGGCGACGCTGGCCAGCGACATGTCCAGCATCCGGCAGCCCGGGCAGTCGTCCTTGTGAAAATCGACCAGCAGAACAGGATGTTCGCGCAGGGCGGCACGGTAGTCGTCAGCGGTGGTGGCGTGCAGGGTCAGCATTGGAAGGCGTCTCGAAATGGGCCAGCACACGGTCGGCCCAGCGGTGAATGGTCTGGGTGTCGTCGCTGCCGTGCGGCATCTGCTCGATCTCCAGCACCGGAAGTGGCGAGCCGAAAAAACGGGCCAGCCGGTGCGCGGCGCCACAGTAGAACTCCAGGCCCCACTGGGTTTCCCCGGTACCGAACACCGCCACGGTTTCGCCGGGCGGCAGCCCCGGTCCGTCGCGCAGCGTGGCCACGAACTGCTTCATCTCGGCAGGCGTGCGGCCGGCGTTGTCAGTCCAGCAGCCCAGCAGCAACCCCGCATGCGGCTGGGCAAGGGCATCGTCCACCGGGTCGCTGTCCACGTCCAGGCAGCGCACCGCATGACCTCGCTCGGTGCAGTAAGCAGCCAGCAGCCGCGCCACTTCACGGGTGTTGCCGCTCAACGATGCATAGGCAAGCAGGAGGTTCATGGCCGCGCGTTCCTACAGATCGTCGAAGCCGTTGTCCGCATTGGTCTTTTTGTAGCTGGCGTTGCGCATCTCGAAGAAGTCGGTCTTGGTTTCGGTGAAGTTGTCGGCGTAGGCCTTGATCCACGGCATCACGTTGACGCTGGTATCGCTGTAGAGCTTCTCGATGCCGAGCATGCCGGCCATCTTGTTGGCGCGGTATTTCACGTAGCGGATCATCTCGTCCACGTCGATGCCGTCGATGCCGTCCAGCACCTCACCGGTCCAGCGGGTCTCCAGCGCGATGGCATGCTCGAAGGCGTCGTGCACGTAGGCGGTGAGTTGATCGCCCTGCAGCTGCGGGTTCTCGCCGATGATGGCGCGGATCAACTCGCTGATGAACTTGGTATGGGCCAGTTCGTCGCGGTTGATGAAGCTGATGATCTTGCCGGTGCCGGTCATGCGGTTCTGCCGCACCAGGTTGTAGAAGAACGCGAAGCCCGAATAGAAATTGATGCCTTCCAGGATCGAGGACTGGATCAGCGAGCGGATGAGCGTTTCGGCGGTCTTCTCGCGCATGAAGTCGTCATAGGACTGCATGATCGGCTGGTTGCGCGCCTGGATGGTGGGGTGGGTGCGTGCGATCTCGAAGACCCGGTTCTGGTCGGCCAGCCCGGCGATGGAGGCCAGCACGTAGCTGTAGCTCTCGTTGTGGATCACCTCCTGCTGGCCGATGATCGCCGCATTGGCGTGCGCGGCCGGGTCGGTGATGTATTCGGCGACGTTGTAGATGAAGCGGGTCTGCGGCGAATCCAGCGTGGCCAGCAGGCCGATGATGGAATCGTAGGCGTTCTTTTCGCGCGCGCTGAGCTCGCCGTACCCGCGCGCGTCACCCTTCATGTCGACTTCGTCGGGGATCCAGAAGTTGGTCGACAGCTCTTTGTACGCCCGGTAGAAGGACGGGTAGGGGATGTCGTTCCAGTTGAGGATGCCGCTGGTGCGGCCGTTGATGATGCCGGTGGAGCGGTTGGGGTGGCGCGGTTCGAGGATCTTGATGCGTTCGAGCGGTGTTGCCATGGGGGTGTCCTGGTTGTCGGTTACGTGCGTTTGCCTGGTTGCCGGCCAGCGGCCGGCACTACCGTGGACGGGCTGTGCCTGGTTGCCGGCTAGCGGCCGACACTACCGCTGACGGGCTGTGTCTGGCTGCCGGCCAGCGGCCGGCACTACCGTTGACGGGCTGTGCCTGGTTGCCGGCCAGCGGCCGGCACTACCGCTGACGACCTGCGGTCGTCAGCTGCCACACCAGTCGCATTCGGTGATGTCGATGTCGTTGGAGCGCACGTAATACGTGGTTTTCAGGCCTTCGCGCCAGGCGCTCATGTGCAGTGCGAGCAGGGTGCTGGCGCGGATGGTGCTGGGCACGTAGAGGTTGAAGCTGATCGACTGGTCCACGTGGCGCTGGCGGCGTGCGTTCTGGCGGATGCTGGCGAACTGGTCCAGGCGGTAGGCGCCCTTTTCGTAGTACGGGTAGGTGTCCAGGGACAACCCGGGGGCGGCGACCGGGCGGCGGAAGTCCTTCTTCTCTTCGTAGTAGAACGCGCCGTATACCGGGTCGATCGAGGCGCTGGAGCCGGCGATCTGCGCGGTACTCATGTTCGGTGCCACCGCCAGCAGCCAGCCGTTGCGCAGCCCGTGCACGCTCACCTGCGCGGCCAGTTCCTGCCAGGCGGGGCTGTCGTAGCCGCGGGCACGGAAGTACTCGCCGGTCTGCCAGTCGCTGCCAAGGAAGGCGCTGTAGCGGCCCTTCTCTTCGGCCAGACGCATGCTGGCCTGGATGGCCAGGTAGTTGATGCGCTCGTAGAGGCTGTCGGCGTAGTCCTCGGCCTGCGCGTCGTTCCAGTCAATCTGCTTGAGTGCCAGCAGATGGTGCCAGCCGAAGGTGCCCAAGCCGATCGCGCGGTACTTGCGGTTGGTGATGGTGGCCTGCGGAACCGGCAACTGGTTGAGGTCGATGACGTTGTCGAGCATGCGTACCTGGATCGGCACCAGCCGCTCAAGCACGTCGCTGGACAGCAGGTCCGGCGCGGCGGTGACCGCACGACCAAGATTGATCGAGGACAGGTTGCACACCACGAAATCGCCGGCCTGGCGGGTGGTGACGATCTGGTCGCCACTGATCATTTCCTGCATCAGCCGGGTCGGACTCATGTTCTGCAGGATCTCGGTGCACAGGTTGCTGGAGTACACCGTGCCGGCGTGCTTGTTGGGATTCATCCGGTTCACTTCGTCCCGGTAGAACATGAAGGGGTTGCCGGTTTCCAGCTGGCTGACCATGATCCGCTTGAACAGGTCGATGGCCTTGATCGTGCGACGGCTGATGCGTTCGTCGGCGACGACCTCGGCATAGCGTTCGCGGAAACTGCCCTGGCCGCGCTGCTCATCGTGGACGTCCTGCAGGTACCAGCCCTTGATCCGCTTCACTTCGTACGGATCGAACAGATACCAGTCGCCGCGCCGTTCCACCGCCTCCATGAACAGGTCCGGCAGGCATACCGAGGTGAACACATCGTGCGCGCGCAGGCGCTGGTCGCCGTTGTTCAGGCGCAGGTCGAGGAAGGCCTCGATGTCGCGATGCCAGACGTCCAGGTACACCGCGATGGCGCCCTTGCGCTGGCCGAGCTGGTCGACGCTGACCGCGGTGTTGTTGAGCTGCTTGATCCACGGCACCACGCCGCCGGAGGAGTTGGCCACGCCGCGGATGGCCGCGCCGGCCGAGCGCACGTAGCCCAGGTAGGCGCCCACGCCGCCGCCGTGCTTGGATACGCGGGCAACATCGGTGTTGGAGTCGTAGATGCCCTGCAGGCTGTCGTCGACGGTGTCGATGAAGCACGACGACAACTGCCCGCCGACCTTGCCGGCGTTGGCCAGGGTCGGGGTGGCCACGGTCATGTACAGGTGCGACAGCGCCCAGTACGCCTCGTGCACCAGGCGCATGCGCCGTGCGCGGGTGCGGTCGCCGCTGAGGTGTTCGTTCTGCATCAGGTACAGCGCGATGGTCAGCCAACGCTCCTGCGGCAGCTCATAGACCGCGCGCGAGTGGTCGGTGGCCAGGTAGCGCGTGGCCAGCAGGTACAGCCCGTTGTAGGCGAACAGGAGGTCGCGGTCTGGCTCGATCATGCGCCCGGCCTCTTCCAGTTCCTCCTTGGAATAGGCCTTGAGGATGTCGATGGAGTACACGTTGCGGTCGGCCAGGCTCTCCTGCAGGCCGACGTAGGAACCGTACTTGAGGCTGGCATCGTAAAAGCGATTCTTGCTGGCGCGCTTGTACAGCCGGCGCAGGTACAGCCGTGCGGCGAAGTGCTCCCAGTCCGGCGCGACCAGGTCGATGCGCGACTCGGCCTCGCGGATCAGCAGGTCGACCAGTTCATCGGCAGCGAGCTGTTCGCGGCGGTGCACCAGTGCCAGCACGGCCCGCTGGTAGTCGGCCAGGTCCAGCTGCGGAAATTCTGCGTGTACCCCCTGGATGGAGCGCAGCAGTCGCGGCGGGTCGAAGGGCATGCGGCGGTTGCCGCCTTCCTTGGTGATCCACAGACCATCGCCGCCGAGCGGGGCGGTGTGATCGAAGGAGGCGGAGGGTGCGGAGAGCGGGGTGTCGTCGTTGATCATCGGAAATCCATGCGGTGCGCAGTTGTCGCGTCGCGATACAGGCATCGCGACGGCCGGGCGGGCGTCATGGAGGCAGGGGGATCATCCCCGGATGTGTCCGGGCAACGCTCTCGCAACCAGGCGCCGTTCGGGTGGTCACGCCCTGCGACCGGAGCGGTCTGCGGGGGCGCGACGAGGAACCGGGCCTGGCGGAAGCGGGGAGCCGATGAACACAACATAGTGTGGGTCTGCCTCATCGTCAACATCATATGTTGGGTTGATGACGCGCCGGACGTGACCAAACGCCGCAGCCGTGCGGGCGGGGCGCCACCTGAAAAAACGCCAGCACGCAGGGGCCGACCGTGGGTCGGTTCACGGCGTCCCTGCCGATGGCGCGGGGGCTACTTCCAGGGCAACGCGCGCAGTTGCTGTCCCCGTTGCCAGGCCAGTTCGGCATGCACCTTGGCGTTGTCCGGATTGGTTAGTTCGGCGGCCATTGGCGAGGTGGCGGCCTCGCGTGCGGCGCGGGCGCGGGCGTCGTCCAGGTTTTCGCTGCGAAGCCCCAGATCGGCCAGCACGATCACCTTGCCCGGCTGCACTTCGACATGTCCGCCGGACACATAGACATGCAACGGCGGCTCGGCGGCGAGCGGAAACACCGAGACCATGCCTTCGCGCAACGTGGCCAGCAGCGGTGCGTGCTGCGCCAATACGCCAAAGCGACCCTCGCTGCCGGGCAGGCTGATCTCGCGCACGTCGCCGCTCCAGATTTCGCCGGTGAGGCTGATGATCTGTACCGACAGCCCCTGCGCGATATCGGCGACGATGCCGGGCAGGGCGGTGATGGGGGGAAGTGACGCCATTGCAGAGTGCCGGGGTGGGGTGGATCCAGCTTAGTCGGGCCGATGTGTGTGCGGGTTGATCGCCGTCAATGTGCTGAACGCCGCATCACCCTGTGCGGGCACCTGCGAATGCGACCTGTTATCATTTGAATGGATAGCCAAGGCGACCTTGATCGCCCAAGCCGATCGATTCGACGCGCCGCGCCGCCGCGCCGCGCGCCCTTCCTCTGATTGGCGGTGGTGGTCCATGCGTGAGCGTTCGGTAGTACCCGGTTTACCGGCCCTGGTGTTCGCCGCCCTGACCGGCACGATGGCGATGATGGCCTTCGTGGCGGTGGTGGGCCCGGTGGTGCGTCTGCTGGGCCTGGCCGAATGGCATGCCGGCTTGTCGGTGACCGCCGCCGGCGTGTTGTGGATGCTGTCCGCACGCCGTTGGGGCACGTTGAGCGACCGGATCGGGCGCAAGCGCGTGCTGCTGATCGCGCTGGCCGCTTACGTGGTGATCTACGTGGTCATGGCGGTATTCGTCGATGCCGCGCTGGCCCGGCCGCCGGCGCTGTGGCTGTCGGTGGTGGTGCTGGTGGGGACGCGGGCGCTGGTGGGGTTGTTCTACGCCGCGGTGCCGCCCACGGCAGCGGCGATGGTGGCCGATGGTGCCGCGCCCGGGCAACGCGCTGCGGCCATGGCCAAACTCGGCAGCGCCAATGCGCTGGGCATGGTGATCGGGCCGGCCGCTGCGGGCTGGATCGCCTTCCATCAGCTGTCGTTGACCTTGTATGTCGCCGCGTTGCTGCCGCTGCTGTCGCTGGCGGTGATCGCGTGGCGGTTGCCGGCCGACGCGCCGGTGGCCGCGACGGCGGCGACCGGACCGCGTCAGCGCCTGGGCTGGACCGATGCACGCCTGCGCCTGCCGATCCTGGCGGTCTTCGCGGCGATGGTGTCGGTGACCATCGCCCAGGTGACGGTTGGATTCTTTGCCATCGACCGGTTGCAGCTGTCGCCGACCGATGGCGCGCAGGCGGCTGRCCTGGCCCTCACCGCCGTAGGGGTGGGCCTGATCCTGGCGCAGGTGTTGGTGATGAAGCTCGGCGGCGTATCGCCGCGCCGCTGGATCGCCATCGGCGCGTTGATCTCGGCGATGGGCTTTGCGTCGGTTGCGCTGGTGGATGCGCGCTGGGAACTGTTGTTGGCGTACGCCGTCGCGGCGTTCGGCATGGGCTTCGTGTTTCCGTCGTTCCAGGCGCTTGCCGCCGATTCGGTGCAGGCCCACGAGCAGGGCGCGGCGGCGGGCACGGTGGCGTCGGTGCAGGGCCTGGGCATGGTGATCGGGCCGATGCTGGGCACGCTGCTGTACCAATGGCGGCCGAGTGCACCGTATGTGCTGGTGGGCGTGCTGCTGCTGGTGCTCTCCATCGCGGCAATGCGCCATCGCATGGCGGTGACGGCATGAACGACAGCCTGCAGGCGCGTGCGCAGCGCGACGAAGACGGCGGCGGCGTGGACGAGGCGGCGGCCACGGCGCAGTTCCTGCTGCGCGCGCCGCTGCGTTCGCTGGATGCGCGCGGTTGCCGCGCACGCCTGCCCGGTGGTGGTACCGCCAGCCTGGCCGCGCGGGTCGCCGCGTTCTTTGCCGCGCCGCATGCCGGACTGCCGTTGCTGGTGGGGGCGCTGCCGTTCGACCCACAGGCCGACGATGCGCTGCATCAGCCGGAGTGGCTGGCGCCTGCGGCGGCACTGCCGGCACCGCCGGTGCCGCGTTTTTCCGGCAGTGTCAGCGCCGAGCCGAGCGCGCAGCACTATGCCGATGCCGTGCGCCAGGCGTTGACCCGGTTGCAACAGCCCGCGCCGGACCTGCACAAGGTGGTGCTGGCGCGCAGCCTGCACCTGCACAGTGGGCAGCCCATCGCACCGCGCGAGCTGGCCGCGCGACTGGGCCACGATCCGAGCGTGGCCACCTATCTGGTGCCGCTGCCGATCGACGGGCCGGAGCCGCCCGCCTGGCTGGTCGGCGCTACCCCGGAGCTGCTGGTGTCGCGTCGTGGCACGCGGGTGCTTTCGCATCCGCTGGCCGGATCGGCGCGGCGCAGTGCCGATCCCGCGGAGGATGCGCGCACCGCGCAGGCCCTGCTGGGCTCGGCGAAAGACCACGACGAGCACCGCCACGTGGTCGAGGCCATCGTCACCGCGCTGGCGCCGTGGTGCACTCATGTCGAGGCCGATGCGCGCCCGTCGCTGCATGCCACTGCGACGATGTGGCATCTCGGCACGCGCATCGAGGCGACGCTGAGCAATGCCGCCACGCCGGTGGCCGCATTGGTGGCGGCCCTGCATCCCACTCCGGCGGTGTGCGGCACGCCACGCCAGCTCGCGCTGGATACGATCTGCGCCTTGGAACCGGTGCCGCGCGGTTTCTACGCCGGCGCAGTGGGCTGGACCGATGCCGACGGCGACGGTGACTGGTACGTGGCGATCCGCTGCGCGCGCGTGCAGGGCCGGCAGGCGCGGATCTATGCCGGGGCCGGGATCGTCGCCGACTCCGAGCCCGCATTGGAAGTGGCCGAAACCGCCGCGAAATTCGGCGCGCTGTTGAACGCCCTCGGCGTCGACCACGTGCCTTCTGCATGAGTCAATGGAGTTGCTGATGAACGACGTGGACGAATCTGCGCTGATGCCGCTGTGCCAGACCTGGCCGGCGGCGCTGGTCGCCCGCTATCGCGCTGCGGGTTACTGGCGTGGCGAAACCTTCCCTGGTTTCCTGCGTGATCGCGCCGCACGCTTTGCCGACGACATCGCGGTGGTGGCGGGCGGGGTCCGCCTGAGCTACGCCGGGTTGTGGCAGGAAGCCGGCCGGATCGGCGCGGGCCTGCTCGCTGCCGGACTGGTGCCGGGCGACCGCGTGGTGGTGCAGCTGGGGAATGTTCCCGAAGTTGTGACGGTGGCCTGCGGGCTGATGCGTGCCGGATTGATCCCGGTGTACGCGCTGCCCGCGCATCGCATCACCGAGGTGACCCACTTCGTGCGCAAGGCGCAGGCACGCGGTTACGTCGCCGCCTCCGGCCATGACGGCTTCGATTACCGCACCCTCGCACGTGAACTGCAGACCGCGGTGCCGACGCTGCAGCATGTGCTGATCGTCGGCGACGCGGCTGAGTTCAGTGCCGTAGCGGCGCTGCAGGGGGACGTCTCGCAGCTGCCGGCCGATCCGGACCCGCAGTCGGTCGCGTTCCTGCAGCTGTCCGGTGGCAGCACCGGGTTGTCCAAGCTGATCCCGCGCACGCATGACGACTACATCTATTCGTTCCGTGCCAGCAACGGCATCTGCGGTATCGACCGCGACAGCGTGTACCTGGTCGCGCTGCCGGCCGCGCACAACTTCCCGATGAGCTCGCCCGGTTTCTTCGGTGCGTTGTACGCCGGTGCGCGGGTGGTACTCAGCCCGGGACCGGGACCGGATGTAGCGTTTCCGTTGATCGCGCGCGAAGGCGTCACCTGTGTGGGTCTGGTGCCACCGTTGGCGCTGCTGTGGGCCCAGGCCGCCGGGAGTACGACGCATGATCTGTCCAGCCTGAACGTGCTGCAGGTGGGCGGCGCCAAGCTGGTGCCGGAAGCGGCCAGGCGCGTGATCGATGCGTTGGGCTGCCAGTTGCAGCAGGTGTTCGGCATGGCCGAAGGGCTGGTGAACTACACGCGGCTGCACGACCCGCAGGACGTGGTGGTGGGCACGCAGGGCCGACCGATCTCGCCCGACGACGAGGTACTGGTGGTCGATGACAACGGCCATCCGGTCGCCGAGGGCGCCGTCGGCCATCTGCTCACCCGCGGCCCGTATACGATCCGTGCCTACCACAACGATGCGGCGGCCAATGCGCGCTCGTTCACCGAAGACGGCTATTACCGCACCGGTGACAGGGTGCAGCAGCTGGCCGGTGGCTACCTGGTGGTGCAGGGCAGGGCAGGTGACCACATCAACCGGGCCGGCGAGAAGATCTCCGCCGAAGAGATCGAAGACCATCTGCTGGCGCACGCCGAGGTGTTCGATGCGGCGGTGGTGTCCATGCCCGATCCCTACCTGGGCGAGCGCAGCTGCGCATTCGTGATCGCACGAAATACCCCGCCGACGGCAGCCAGCCTCAAGGCCTGGGTGCGTGGACGTGGCCTGGCCGCGTTCAAGGTGCCCGACCAGGTGGTGTTCGTCGAGGCGTTCGGCACCACGGCGGTCGGCAAGATCAGCCGTCGCGAACTGCGCGCGCAACTGCGCGAACGTTACATCCAACAAACAGGAGGACCGCGCTGATGGCGCTGCCGAGGATTGCCGACTATTCCCCGCCGCTGGCCAACGAGCTGCCGTCCCCGCGCGGTGCCTGGCAGCCGCGCAGCGAGCGCCTGGCGCTGCTGGTGCACGACATGCAGCAGTACTTTCTGGGTGCATTCAACGCCGACGCGGCACCGTTGGCGCCGGCCGTGGCCAACACCGCCCGCCTGCTGCGGCACTGCCGTGCCCGCGGCATTCCGGTGTTCTACACCGCACAGCGGGGCAACCAGGATCGCCGCGACCGTGGCCTGCAGGCCGATCTGTGGGGGCCGGGCATGCACGCCACGCCGGAACACGAAACGATCCTCGCTGCGCTGGCCCCGGCGGCGGGCGACCACATACTGGTCAAGCACCGCTACAGCGCGTTCCAGCGCAGCAACCTGGAAACAATGATGCGTGCGCGCGGCCGCGACCAGTTGCTGGTCACCGGCGTGTACGCGCATATCGGCTGCGCGGCGACGGTGAGCGAGGCCTTCCAGCGCGATATCGAAGCCTTCATCGCGGCCGATGCCGTGGCCGATTTCTCCCGTGCCGATCACGATATGGCGATGCAGTTGATCGCGCGGACCTGCGGCGTGCCCTTGACCACCGACCAGCTGCTGGAGACCCTGGCATGAGCCCCGATACGCGCGCAGTCGCCCTCGACCTTGAACGCATGCGCATCGATGTGGCCGGCATGCTTGGCGAAGCGCCGGAGACCATTGGCGATGAGGACAACCTGATCGACCTGGGGCTGGATTCGATGCGGGTGCTGGGGTTGGTGCTGGCGTGGGGCGAGAGCGGGATCCCGCTGGAGTTCAGCCATCTTGCCGAGCACGCCACGCTGGCCGGCTGGTGGGGCGTGGTGCAGCGGCTGCAGGCCAGCGCCGACCGCGCATGAACGCACGCGTGGACCAGGTGCATGAAGCCGCGCAGCGTTACCCGCTGACCGAGGCGGAGACCGGCCTGTGGTATGCGCAGCGCCTGGCCGACGCGCCGGCCGCCTTCAGTACCGCGCATGCGGTGTGGGTGGAAGGCGCCCTCGACGTCCGTAGCTTCGTTGCCGCGGCGGATGCTGCCGCGCACGAAGCAGAAGCGCTCGCGCTGCGCTTCAGCGTGGGCGACGATGGCCAGCCGCAGCAGTGGCATGACCCGGACCACGTGCCCGCCATGCGCGTGGTGGACCTGAGCTTGCAGGCCGATCCTGCCGCCGCGGCACGCGCGGCGATGGACCAGGACCGGTTGCACGCGGTGGACCCTGCGCGTGACCGGCTGGCGCAGCACTGCCTGTTCGTCCTCGGCACCGACCGGTACGTGTGGTACCTGCGCGTGCATCACTTGGCCACCGATGGCTACGGGATGGCGCTCTTCAGCGAGCGGGTCTGCGCCCTTTACGGCGGGAGCCGTGGGGAACATCCCGGGCTGGCTGCATTTGCGCCCGTGATCGCCGAGGACGCCGCCTACGCAGGCAGTGAGCGGCGTGATGCCGATGGCGCGTACTGGCGTCAGTACCTGTCCGGCGCGCCTGCGGCGGAAGGGCTGACAGGCATTGCCGCTGCCGCCGCCGCAGATGCGCTGCGCCTGGTCAGCGACGTGCCGCACGCGTTGCGCGCTCGCGTGCAGGCCGTCGCGCAGCAGATCGGGCAACCGTGGCCGGACCTGCTGAGCGCGCTGACGGCTGCGTACTGCCGCCGTTTCAGCGCGCTGGACGAGGTGGTGCTGGGCGTGCCGTTCATGGGACGGCTGGGCAGCGTGTCGGCACGGGTGCCGGCCATGGTGATGAATGTGCTGCCGCTACGCGTGAGCGCGGCCGATGACAGCGTTGCCGGCTTTGTCCGCACGGTCGCGCGTGACCTGCTGCGCGGCCGCCGTCACGGCCGCTACCGTGGCGAACAGCTGCGCCGCGACCTGGGACTGATCGGTGGCCAACGCCGCCTGCACGGCCCGATGGTCAACGTGCAGCCGTTCTATCGGCCGCTGCCGCTGGCGGGTGTGCAGACCCGGCTGGAGGTGCTGGGTACCGGTCCGGTGGACGACATCACGTTCGGATTCCGGGGGGATGGCAGCACACTGCTGGACCTGGAAATCGAAGCCAACCCAACCCTTTACGACGCCGCGCAGGTAGGTGCGCATGCCGATCGGCTGCTGCATTTCATCGCCGCGGCACTGGACGTGCACGAGCGCGACGGGCGCATGGACGATATTGCCCTGGCCACCCCGGCCGAAGCGCAGCGCTATCTATACGAGGTCAACGCGACCGCGCAGGCCCTGCCGGACATATCGCTGAGCGCCTTGCTGACGAACGCGATGCAGACCCACCCGAGGGCCATTGCGCTGGCGTTCGCGGGCCAGACGATGCGCTACGCCGCGCTGGAACGCCGCAGCCGGGCCCTGGCGTTGCAGTTGCAGGCGCTGGGCGCGGCGCGCGAGTCGCGGGTGGTGATCGCATTGCCCCGTTCGCTGGATCTGGTCGTGGCGCTGGTGGCCGTGCTGCGGGCGGGCGCGGCCTACCTGCCGGTCGACCTGGCCCATCCCGATGCACGACTGGCGCGGATACTCGCGTCCGCGCAGCCGGTCTGCGTCCTGGCAGAGGCCGAGGATGCCGCCCGTTTCCCCGGCTTGGCGGTCTTGTCCCCGCAGGCGTGGAACGATACGGACGACGCCACACTGGTCGATACGGTGCACCCGCAGGACGCGGCCTACGTCATCTACACCTCCGGCTCGACCGGGGATCCAAAAGGCGTGCTGATCGAACACCGCGCCATCGTCAACCGGCTGCAATGGATGCGCGGTCACTACAGCGTCGGCAGCGACGAGCGCATTCTGCAGAAGACCCCGGC
Organism: Stenotrophomonas sp. P5_A9; assembly: GCF_056400525.1. NCBI lineage: Bacteria > Pseudomonadati > Pseudomonadota > Gammaproteobacteria > Lysobacterales > Lysobacteraceae > Stenotrophomonas > Stenotrophomonas sp. P5_A9. Next base: position 18,940 of record NZ_JBFULC010000001.1, on the reverse strand, counting down.
GACCTTCGATGTGTCGGTCTGGGAGTTCTTCCTGCCGTTGCTGTGCGGGGCCACGCTGGTGATCGCCGCGCCCGAGGCACACCGTGATCCGACCCTGCTGGCCACGCTGATCCGCGAACAGGCCATCACCACCGTGCATTTCGTGCCCTCGATGCTGGATGCATTCCTCGCGGTTCCTGCCGCGCAGGGCCTGACACTGCGCCGGGTGTTCACCAGCGGCGAAGCGCTGGAGCCGTCGTTGCGCGATCGCTTCCACGCCACCGTCGATGCGGAACTGCACAATCTCTACGGGCCCACGGAAGCCGCCGTGGACGTGAGCGCATGGCCCGCCAGCCGCGACGATCGCTCCCACCCGGTGCCGATCGGTCATCCGGTCTGGAACACGCGGCTCTACGTGCTCGACGCGCAGCTGCGTGCGCTGCCGCCCGGCGTACCCGGCGACTTGTACCTGGGCGGGGTGCAACTGGCACGCGGCTACCTCGGCCGCGACGATCTCACCGCCGAACGCTTCCTGGACGATCCGCACGTGGCCGGCGGCCGGCTGTACCGCAGCGGCGATGTCGCCCGGTGGCGCAGCGACGGCGCGGTGGAGTACCTGGGCCGCAGCGATCACCAGGTCAAGCTGCGCGGTCTGCGCATCGAGCTGGGCGAAATCGACGCCGCGCTGCGTTCGCAGCTCGGGGTGACCCGTGCGGAAGTGCTGCTGCGTGAGGACCGGCCGGGCGAGCGCCGCCTGGTCGGCTACGTCTCTGGCGAGGGCCTCCACATCGACCGCATTCGTAGCGGCATTGCCGCACGCCTGCCGGACTACATGCTGCCCAGCGCGCTGGTCGTGGTCGAGCAGTGGCCGGTGACCGCCAACGGCAAGCTTGATCGCAACGCGCTGCCCGCGCCCCCGCTGCACGCGCAGGACGGCCGTGCGCCGTACACGGAAACCGAGCAGGTATTGGCCGCGCTGTTCTCGCAGGTCTTGGGGCGGGAGGCGCCGATCAGTGCCGACGCCGACTTCTTCAGTCTCGGCGGCGATTCGCTGTCCGCGGTGCACCTGCTGCTGGCCATCCAGCACCGTTGGCAGCGCGACCCGGGCCTCGGCGCGGTGTTCGCCCACCCCACCGTGGCGGGCCTGGCCGCACTGCTGGACGCGCCCACCGCCGAGACCGACGATGGCTTGGCGCCCTTGATCCGCCTGGCCAGTGGCGAGCCGGGCAGGGCACCGTTGTTCGTGGTGCACCCCGCCGGTGGCATCGCCTGGAATTATCGTGACCTCGCCCGCGCCCTGCAGCCGGCCCGCGACGTCCACGGCCTGCAGTCGCCCGCACTGGACACCGCACAGCCGCTACCGGACAGCATCGACGCGCTTGCGGCCAGCTATGTGGATCGCGTGCTGTCGGTCCAGCCCGAAGGCGCCGTCCACCTGCTGGGCTGGTCGGTGGGCGGCATCATCGCCCAGGCCATGGCAGTTCGCCTGCAGGCCGTCGGTCGTCAGGTGGGCGAGCTGGTGCTGCTGGATGCCTACCCGAGCGAATGCTGGCGCGCCGAACCCGCGCCCGACCCCGTGGCCGCGCTGCGCGCATTACTGGCCATTGCAGGACACGACCCCGATGCGCATCCCGAGCTGGACAGTCGCGCGCGCATTCTGGCGTTCCTGCGCCGTGGCGACAGCGCGCTGGGCAACTTGCCCGATGCGGTACTGGATGGCGTGGTGCGTGCGGTCACCGGCACCAATGGTCTGATCCGCGAACATCACCATCGTCCCTACACCGGTCGCCTGCGGCACGTTCGCGCTGGCCGCGACCACGCCGCGCGACCCCATCTTCAATCCGCGCTGTGGAACGCGCATGCAGGGCAGGTGGATGCGCTCGAACTGCCGTTCCTGCATGCAGAGCTGACCGGCCGCGATGCCGTGGCCCAGCTTGCGCCGTGGCTCTCCACCCATCTGCAGCGCTGGGATACGCCCCCGGCAAGTGCGCTACCCAAGGAAACGTCCGCATGAAACTGACCGGATTCGACGGCACCCTCGCTCTGGTTACCGGCGCGGGCGGCGGGATCGGCGCGGCACTGGTGCAGCTGCTGCTGGACAGCGGCAGCGTGGTGATCGCCACCGACCTTGCGGTGCCGGTGCTGCCTTCGCACGCCAACCTGCATGTGCGGTCGCTGGATGTCACCGACGCGGCGGCCGTGAACGCAGTGGTCGCCTGGGCCGAGACCACGCTCGGCCCGATCGGCTTCGGCATCAACGTTGCCGGCGCGCTGCAAGTGGGCACGGTGGACCAGATCGACGACGCGCAATGGCGGCGTGTTTTCGCGGTCAACGCCGACGGGGTGTTCCATGTCTGCCGTGCGTTGGCGCGGGTAATGACGCCGCGTCGCAAGGGCGCCATCGTGACCGTCAGCTCCAATGCCGCCGGTGTTCCGCGCCACGGCATGGCGGCCTATGCCGCTTCCAAGGCCGCAGCCACCATGTTCACCCGGTGCCTCGGGCTGGAACTGGCCCCGCATGGCATCCGCTGCAACATCGTCGCGCCCGGATCCACCCTCACTGCCATGCAGACCGGCATGTGGGAGGACGCCGACGGCGCCCAGCGCGTGATCGACGGCAGTCCCGATACGTACAAGACCGGCATTCCGCTACGGAAACTGGCCACGCCGGCGGACATCGCCCAGGCGGTGATGTTCCTGCTCTCCGAGCAGGCCGGCCACATCGCCATGAGCGATCTGTATGTCGACGGTGGCGCGGCGTTGCGAGGGTAAATAGCGGCCCTGCAGCATGGCAGGGGCGAGAGCCGGCCAGCGGCCGGCACTACCGGTCAACGCGTTTCTCCGTGGTCGCCTGTTGAGGCTGCTTATCCCTTGAGCCAGCGGTCGCAGGCGGCGCTGGCATCTGCGCCCGGCGCGGCCTTCGCGCACGTCTCGCCCATGCGCGCCTGCAGGCGGCCCAGCGTGTCCTGGCCGTGGTGGACGCGGCTCCAGGTCTGCAACGTGCCCGCCAACCGCTCGAAGCGCTGCCGCGTGCGCTGGTGGTACCCGGCCGGCTGCGCATCCAGTTCGGCGATCACCTGCGCGGTCGCCTGTTCGATTGCCGCGTTGTCCTCGGGGCGCAACCGCACCAGCCCCTCCACATACAACACGCCCCACTGCACCCGCGTCGCCGGTCCCTGCGCGCCGTCGTAGGCCTTGCGCAGCCAGTCCAGCGCCGCGTCCTTGTCGCCGCGCGCCTCGGCCAGTTCAGCCAGCTCGGGCATGTAGTAATACGGCGTCTGGCTGCGATCCAGCTCGGCCAGCAGCAGCGTTTCCGCCGCTGCGTCGTCGCCGACCTCACGCAGCACGTACACCGCTGTGCTGATCGTCGCCTGTCGCTCGTGAGGGGTCCTGGCCGCCGCGTCGGCCGCGGCAACCCGCTCATGCGCCTTCTCGGCCAGTGCCGCCGGCACCCGCGCACCGGCATGCTGCTGCTTGAACAGGCTCAACTCCGTGATCACGCTGGAGAGCCGCGCATCGGCCGCGTTGTCCTGGGTGGCATCGGCACGCTCCAACGCGGCCAACAGCTGCGCGCCCAATTGCTCGCCCTGTTCGGGCGTCGCCGCCGCACGTGCCACCAGCGCCGGACCCTGGTAGCCGAGTAGATCGCGATTGGCGCGCACCTCGGTGGGCGCCGCCAGCACCGTAGTCAGCAGCGCACGGGCCTGCTCGCGTGCCTCACTGCCGGGAGCCGCCTTGTCCTTGCCGTTGGCCTCCGCGCCCAGGGCGAGCAGGGCGAAGCGTCGTTGCAACGCCGGTGCCGGCGCGGCCTTGGCCAACTGCCGCAACAGCACCGCCGGGTCGCGCTGCCCGGACAGGCGGTTGGCATCCACTTCCCAGCCGTAGTCGCCCAGGATGCGCCAGTCGTCTTCGGACACCCGCTGCGGCGACACCACCGCCACCCGCAGCACATCGGCCACGGCGGTGCGTCGCTTGGCCGCCAGGGTGAGTGCGCGGGTCAGCTCGGCACTGTCGTTGCCGCCGGCCAGGCGGGTGATTTCGTGGCGCTGCGGATCCAGCACGATCAGCGTGGGATACCCGCGCACGCCGAACTGCTCGCCCAGCGCCTGCGCGCCGTCCAGGTCGCCGTCCAGGTACACCGGCACGTACTGTCGGGTGAGCGCGATGAAGGCCGGATCACGGAACAGGGTCGCCTTGAGCTTGTTGCACGGCGGGCACCACACCGCGCCCCAGTACAGCAGCACCGGCTTGCCGGACTGGCGCGCATCGGCAAAGGCGTCCTCCACATCGCCATGCCGCCAGGCGATTTCCTCGGCGGCCGGCGCCGCTTCCGCAGACGCTACCGGACTGGCCGAAGGGGGCTGCTGGCACGCGGCAAGCGCAGTGCACAGGGCGAGCAGGGCGAAGGGCAGGGAAACGCGCATCGGCAGGATCCAGCAGGGGAGAGGTGCCGCAGGCGCGGCCAGCCTGCATTCTAGGAAGCTGCCGGCCCGTGCAGCGGGGCCGGTTCATGCCGATTGCTTATCTGCCCAGTCGCGGCGGTGATCAGCCCGGCCCCAACCGGTCGTACATCCGCACCAGATCGACCAGGGTGCGGGCCTGCATCTTGCGCATCACGTTGGCGCGGCGCACCTTCACCGTGATCTCGCTGACGCCCAGTTCGCCGGCGATCTGCTTGTTGAGGCGGCCGCGCACCACCCCATCCACCACGTCACGTTCGCCAGCGGTAAGCGCAACCCAGCGCTGGCGCAGGATGTCCAGCGCCTCCTCATCACGGCGGCGCAGACGGTCGCGCTCGATGCCGAGGTGGATCGCATCCAGCAGTTCCTGGTCACGGAACGGCTTGGTCAGGAATTCAATGGCGCCTTCCTTCATCGCGGCCACGCCCATGGCGATATCGCCGTGCCCGGTGATGAACACCACCGGCAGCGTCAATCCATGGCTGGCCATCTGCCGATGGAACTCCAGCCCGCTTTGGCCCGGCATGCGCACGTCCAGCACCAGGCAGGCTGGCGCATCCTGGCGCGGGTGCTGCAGGAAGGCGGCGATGGAATCGAAGGCGCGCACCTGCAGCCCCATCGAGGCCAGCAGGTCTTCCAGCGCGGCACGCACCGAATGGTCGTCGTCGACCACGTACACGATCGGTGCCGGCTCGCCGGCCGGTGCAGCGGGCTTAGCCATGGTCGGCCCCGGCATCGACCGGAAGCTCGAACACGAAACGCGCGCCACCGCCTTCGGCAGGCTCGGCGCGGATCCGGCCGCCGTTGGCTTCCAGGATGCTGCGGCTCAGGCTCAAGCCCAGCCCCAGCCCCCCCGACTTGGTGGTCCAGAACGCATCGAACACGCGCTCCGGTGCTTCCAATGGCAGCCCGCTGCCGTGGTCGCGCACGCTCAGTGCGACGCGTGCGTCATCCACGCGGAGACTACGCAGCGTCAGACGACGCCCACCGGCGGGAATCCCGGCCATCGCATCGACCGCGTTGAGAATGAGGTTGCCGATCACCTGCTGCACCTGTACACGATCCCCGAATACCAGCGGCAGTTCGTCATCGAACTGGGTGTTTACCGCCACCGCGTGCTGCTCCAGCTCGCTGCGCGACAACGCCAGCATTTCCAGCACCGCCTGGTTGAGATCGAAGCCGCGTCGTTCCGGGCTGGCACCCTGGGTCAAGCCACGGATGCGTGCGATCACGTCACTGGCGCGGTGCGCGTCGGCGAGGATGCGGGCCAACGTCTGCCGCGCCTTCTCCACGTTCGGCGGCGCCTGCGCCAGCCAGCGCTGGCTGGCTTCGGCACTGCTGGCGATGGCGGCCAGCGGCTGGTTCACTTCATGGGCGATGGAGGTGGTCAGCTCGCCCACCGTGGAGGCGCGCGCAACGCGCAGCAGACGCGCCTGCGCTTCCTGCACGGCGGCCTTGGCCGCTTCCATTTTCAGTGACAGGTAGGTGGTGATGACGATCACCAGCATGCCGATGGCCGAGTTGACCAGACCGATGCGGTAGGTGCCGAAGCGGGTCAGGAAGAAGCTCAGCCCGGTCAACGCGATGCAGATGGCCGCCAGCAGCACCAACCCGCGGGCACTCATGACCCGCGATGCAGCCAGGATCACCGCCGCATAGAAGCACGCGGCGGCCACGGCGTAATCGGTCAGCGTGTCGGCGGCGAAGATCGCGGCCATGACCACGCCCAGGCCGAGCAGGGCCAGGGTATGCCGCGAAGGCGAAGAGGGCATCGGAACGACTCCCGTTGGTACAGGGTGGAGCGCCGCAACAAGCGGCGCGCGGAGCATAGCATCGGTACCGTGGTGGGCCGGTGTCAGTCCTCCAGCGTGGCATTCCAGAAGCCCTGCAGCACGCCGGGCGTGGTCGACAGCGTGGCCAGCACGGCATCCAGCTCATCGGCATCCACCGCCGTCGCATACAGCACGGCTTCGATTTCCACGTCGCGGTCGCCGAACGGCCGCGGCTCCACTGCCCGTACCGGGTAGTGCGCCTGCTCCAGCAGCACCAGCAGCTGGTCCAGCACCTCGGCCTGCCGGTCACGCTGGCAGATCACCGTGACCGCGTAGGTAGCCTCGCCGGACGCTTCCTGCAGCGGTTGCCGCTGGATGCGGTTGACTACCGGCCGCAGCAGTGTGTTGGCGGCCAGTACAAACAGCGCGGCCAATACCGCCTCGGGCAACAGCTTGATCCCGGCACAGGCGCCCACCGCCGCCGAGCCCCACAGCGTGGCGGCCGTGTTGAGCCCGGATACCTGCGCACCGTCCTTCATGATCGCCCCGGCGCCGAGGAAACCGACGCCGGAGATCACGTAGGCCACCACATGCAGCGGCGAGGGCGGCCCGCCGTACATGTCATGGAAGCGCACGGCCAGATCGACGAACACCGCCGCGCCCACCGCCACCAGCGTATTGGTGCGCAGCCCGGCCGTGCGCTGGCGCAGCTGGCGCTCCAGGCCGATCGCCGAGCCGAGCACGAAGGCGGTAGCCAGGCTGATCAGCGTGCTGACCGTGGCCCCGGCATTGAACGGCGGCAGATGCGGATTGAGATCCATCACTGCCACCCGTAACGACGGATGTAGACTTTCTTCAGCAGCGTGGTCAGCACCGCATAGCCGAACAGGATCGCGACCAGGAACGGCCAGTAGCCCGGCGGCAGCGCCTGCAGCTTGAAGTAGCCGGCCAGCGGGCTCATCGGCAGCAGCACGCCGATGGCCATGATCAGCCCGGTCATCACCAGCAGCGGCGGGGCGGCAATGCTCTGCACGAACGGCACCTTGGGCGTGCGGATCATGTGCACGATCAGGGTCTGGGTGAGCAGGCCCACCACGAACCAGCCCGACTGGAACAGGCTCTGGTCGGCCACGGTGCGCGCGTCGAACACGTACCACATCAGGGCAAAGCAGCTCAGGTCGAAGATCGAACTGATCGGCCCGAAGAACACCATGAAGCGACCGATGTCCGCCGGGTTCCACTTCAGCGGCTTGCGCACCAGCTCTTCGTCCACGTTGTCGAACGGAATGGCGATCTGCGAGATGTCATACAGCAGGTTCTGCACCAGCAGTTGCAGCGGCAGCATCGGCAGGAACGGCAGGAAGGCCGAGGCCACCAGCACCGAGAACACATTGCCGAAGTTGGAGCTGGCGGTCATGCGGATGTACTTGAGCATGTTGCTGAAGGTGCGCCGGCCCTGGATGACGCCTTCTTCGAGCACCATCAGGCTCTTCTCGAGCAGGATGATGTCGGCGGCCTCCTTGGCGATGTCCACCGCGCTGTCCACGCTGATGCCGATATCGGCCGCGCGCAGGGCCGGCGCATCGTTGATGCCATCGCCGAGGAACCCCACCACCTTGCCCTGCGCGCGCAGGGCACGTACCAGCCGTTCCTTGTGCAGGGGGGTGAGCCGGGCGAACACACGGTGGCGGGTGAGTGCGTCGGCAACGGCGGCATCGTCCATGCGTTCGATCTGCGGCCCGGTCAGGATCGCATCGGCGTGCAGGCCCACCTGGGCGCACACCCGCGCGGTGACCAGCTCGTTGTCGCCGGTGAACACCTTCACCTCCACGCCGAGCGCCGCCAGGGCCTGCAGCGCCTGCGCGGTGGATTCCTTCGGTGGATCCAGGAACGCCACATAGCCGAGCAGGGTGAGGCCCTGTTCGTCGGCCTGCGAGTAGACCTGCTGGGTCGCCGGGGTTTCCTTCATCGCCACCGCCACCACGCGCAGGCCCTGTTCGTTCAGCTCCTCGGTGGTCTGCCGCACCCGGGCCAGCCGCGCCGCGTCGAGCGGCAGGTCGCGGCCGTCTTCGCGCACGGTGCTGCACACCGCCAGCATCTCTTCCACCGCGCCCTTGCAGATCAGCTCGTGGTGGTCGTCGCGCTCGGACACCACCACCGACATGCGGCGGCGCTCGAAGTCGAACGGAATCTCATCGACCTTGCGGTAGTCCTGCGCCAGGCGCAGCTCGGTCTGCAGCTCCACGTGCTCCAGCACCGCGCGGTCGAGCAGGTTGCTCAGCCCAGTCTGGAAGTGGCTGTTGAGGTAGGCGAAGGTGAGCACGTCCTGCGAGTCGTTGCCGAACACATCGGTATGCCGCTCCAGCGCGATCCGGTCCTGGGTGAGGGTGCCGGTCTTGTCGGTGCACAGCACTTCCATCGCGCCGAAGTTCTGGATCGCATCCAGCCGCTTGACGATCACCTTGCGCCGCGACAACAGCACCGCGCCCTTGGCCAGGGTGGAGGTGACGATCATCGGCAGCATTTCCGGGGTCAGCCCGACCGCCACCGACAGCGCGAACAGGAACGCTTCGGTCCAGTCGCCCTTGGTCACGCCGTTGACCAGCAGCACGAACGGCACCATCACCAGCGCGAAGCGGATCAGCAGCCAGCTGACGCTGTTGACGCCGGCCTGGAAGGCGGTGGGCGCCCGCTCGGTGGCGGTGCTGCGCTGGGCGATGGTGCCAAAGCAGGTGCGGTTGCCGGTGGCCAGCACCACCGCCGTGGCCGTCCCGGACACCACGTTGGTGCCCATGAACAGCAGGTTGGGCTGTTCCAGTAGATTGGCCTGGGCCACATCGGGCACCGCGAACTTCTCCACCGGCAGCGACTCGCCGGTCATCGCCGCCTGCGCCACGAACAGATCCTTGGCCGTGAGCACGCGGCAGTCGGCCGGGATCATGTCGCCGGCCGAGAGCACGATGTGGTCGCCGGGGACCAGTTCGCGGATCGGAAGCGAGCGCTGCTGCGCCGGCCGCCGGCTGTGCAGGTGCGCGCCGAAGTACTGGTCGGCCACGTCGGCCGCCTCGGTCCCCGCCGAACGCCGCAGCACGCGTGCGTTGTTGCCGACCAGCGCCTTGAGCCGCTCGGCGGCGCGGTTGGAACGCCCTTCCTGGATGAAGCGGATCAGGGTGGACAGCACTACCATGGTGCCGATCACCACGGTGGCCTTGAGGTCCTCGGTCAGCCAGGAGACCGCCGCCAACAGGGTCAGCAGCAGGTTGAACGGGTTGCGGTAGCACTGCCACAGATGGCGCCACCACGGCAGCGGCTTTTCGTGATCGATTTCGTTGGGGCCGACGCGGTCAAGGCGCTCGCCGGCCTCATGCATGCTCAGTCCATCGGGATGCGAATCCAGCGCGGCCAGTGCAGTGGCCAAGGGCGCATGCGCCAACCGCAGCAGGCCATCGCTGAAGTCCACCGGCACCGATGTCGCCGCACCGCGGCCGATGCCCGCCTCGGGCAGGGCACGGCGACGGAACAGGCTGCCGGCGCGGCGGCTGCGCAGGAAGGCATCGAACCATGCGTTGAGCAGGGTCATGGGGAACTCCTCAGGCGTGCTGCGCGCGGGCGACGGAAAACGTCACCATCGGCAGCGAAAAACGGGGATTGCCGCGCGAGCACAGCGGCTTCATGGCGGTACGGATCGGCGCGGGCAGGTGGCGCAGCACGCTGACGCGCTCGACGATCGGCAGCAGGCTCAAGGCGTCGGCGATGATCCGCGCCGAGCCCAATGCCAGGGCACGGGCGAACAGCGGTGCGCCGTGCTGCAACAGCTGGCTGCGCAGCGCGGCGACGTTGCGCTCACCGATCAGGCGGCGCAGGGTGATGTAGAGGATCTTGTAGTTCATCGGAAAGCCTCCGGGCAGGCAGCGCCCGTCGGCTTCCAGTGACTCAGTCGAGCCGAAGCCGCCGGCCGGACGCCGGGGTGAAACAGGGCAGTGGGTGGATCAGGGGCGCGTGGCGCCCGGCAGGATCGGGATCCATGGGGAAATCCGGTAGCGGAAGGGCGGATCCGGGGCGACGCACTGCGCCGAACCGGTGCGCGTATTGTCCGCACCGCACGCCCGCAGGCCTAGATGCCCGTGGGTTCGCCGCGATATACCTTGGTATAGGGGTGCGATGCCGGCCGTCGGCCGACCGCGTGGATCAGGACTTGGCCGGGCGTGCGCGACGCGGCTTGGGAATGCGGCCCACGTCCCGCGCCGGCGCACTACTGCGTGGCTGCAGCGGTTCCAGCCAGGACAGGTTGTCCACGTAGGCCAGGAAGTGTTTCAGGTAACCGGGCGAGATGTCGCCCATCAACGTGATCGCGCGATGCACCAGCACCGCCGAGTTCAGCGGACCGCCATCGCTGGGTGCGGCCGCCAGCGATTGGCGTACCTGGCTGCGGCTGCGCACGGTGGCCCACAGCGCACGGAATTCGTCGATCGCCGGCAGGGCAGGGTAAGCGGTTGGGGCCGTTTGCGCGCCGCTGGACGCGTCGGGTGTGGACAACACGCGCGGGCGGGCGGCAAGTTCCGCGACCAGATCGGCCAATGGCGCCGCGCGCAGCGGCGCTGCGACGACGCCGCGCCGGGAAGCGCGCGGGAGCGCACTGGCGTAGGCCGCCACGCGGTCGGACAAGCGTTGTTCCAGCAGCGTGCGCGCGGTCCCTTGCGCACGCGCCGCACGTGCCTGCAGGGCATCGAGCACCGCGAACGCGACCGGGTCGTGCCGGTCCAGCTGTTGCTGGCGCCACTGTTCCAGCCGCGCGCGCGGATCGACCGGCTTAGCCGCCATTGCTGGCCTTGGCCGGCCTGGGCCGCGGAATCGGCGCCATTTCAACACGCCGGTTGCGTGCACGCCCGTCCTCATCGGCATTGGAGCCGACCGGCTGCTCGGCGCCGAACGCGGCGGCAAACACCGCAGAGGCGGGCACGCCTTCGGCGATCAACGCGCGGGTCACGGTAAGCGCGCGCTCGGCCGACAACGCCCAGTTGTCGGCGAACTGGCGATTGCCTTCGCGCACCTGGCGGTCGTCGGTGAAGCCACTGACCATCAGGATTTCCTCGCGCGAGGACAGATACTCGGCCAGCGGCGCGGCCAGGCTCTTCAGCAGCTCGCGGCCTTCCGGCTGCAGCTGGTCGGAATTGAGCGCGAACAGCACGCTGCCGCGGATGCCGATGCGGCCATCCACCAGTGTCACCCGGCCGGCCGCGAGCGGCACCGCCAGTGCCTGCTCCAGGGTCTTGCGCCGCGCCGCTTCGGCCTGACGCTGCTTGACCTCATGGTCCAGGCGGGTGGACAGCTCCAGTTGCAGCGCCACCACGCCGACCAGGATCAGCACGAACGCGCCCAGCAGCACCGACATCAGGTCGCCGAAGGCGGCCCAGATCGGTGCACCGGACTCGCCGTCGACCTCGATCTCATCGCTCATGCGCTGGCGGCCTTGCCAGTGCCCCGGCGTGCGCCGAGCTGCTGCAGTTCCTCGATGATCTGCTTCTGCGACAGCACGCTGAGGTCGATCACCTCGCGTGCCTGGCCCACGTAGTACGCCAGCTGCTCGTCGCTGCGTGCCAAGGATGCATCCAGCGCGGTGCCGATCTGCTCCAGGCGCTGCCCGAGATCGGCGCTGGCGGTGCCGAACACCTGCATCGCACCGCCGAAGGCATCGGCCAGGCTGGCCACTTCGACCGCGCTGCCGGTGACCTGCGCGGCCACCTCGCCGAGCTTGCCGGTTTCAACCGCCAGGTGCTCGGTGAAGCGGCTGCCGACCCGTTCAAGCAGATCGGCCGAGGTGGTGACCAGCGCGTCCACCGCCGTGCGCTGCTCGGTCGAGGCGTGGTTGACCGCATCCAGCAGGGTTTCCAGCGTGGCCAGCAGACGGCTGCGCTCGTCCAGCATCGCGGTATCGCGGACCATGCTGTCGGAGAGTTTCTGGCGCAGTTCGGCGACCACGTCGGCGGCGGCCTTGGGCGCCTCGGAAGCCACCTGTACGAGACGCGAGATCTCGGCGATGGTGTCGCTGGCGTGGGCCTGGGTCTGCGCGCTGATCTGCTGCGCAGTGCTTGCCAGGGCATCGCAGATTGCCTGCTGGCGCTGCGCGACCTGCGCGCTGGTCTGCGACCACTGCTCGCCCAGCGTGACGGTCAGCGCTTCGAACGCGCCGCTCCACTGTGCCAGGCGCTGGGCATCGCGGGATTCCAGTGCGTCCTGCAACGTATGCTGCGACTGTTGCATCGCCTCCACCAGCGCGGCGGCCTGGGTATCGAAGGTGCCGGCAACCGCTGACAAGGCCGTCTGGTTGCGTTCGGCCAGCGCGCTGCTGGTGGCCTGCTGCTCGTCCAGCGCGGCACGCCACAGCGCCGCGGTCTGCCCGCTGCTCTGTTCCAGCCGGTTGGCGAGGGAGTCGACCAGCGCGGTGGCACGTGCATCGTGCTGGTCGGTCAACCGCTGCAATGCCGCGTCGAGGGCGGCAACCAGGCTGTCGTTGGCCTGCTGCTGCGCGTGCTGGGCGGTTGCCCAGCGTTCGGCCGTGGCGTCCAGGCGGGACGCCAGCGCATCGGCCAGGTCGCTGGCCTGGCGCGCGTGTTCCCCGGTGAACTGCGCCAGGCTGTCGCGCAGCTCGGCGGTGAGCGCCTGGTGGGTCCGCTGCTGCGCGGTCTGCGCCGCACTCCAGTGCTGCACGTTGTCGGCCATGCGCTCGGAGAGTGCATCGAGCAGGCCCACCGCACGCTGATCGTGCTGGGCGCTCAGCTGCTCCAGCGCAGTGCGCAACGCCTCACTCGACTGCTGGTTGCTCTGCTGCTGGGCGGCCAGCGCGGCGCGCCAGGTCTCCGCGTTGGCGGCATGGTTGGCTGCAAGGCCGGCGTTGAGCCCGCTCAACTGCTGTTCCACCGCAGCGCCCACGTGCTGCTGCAGTGCGCGGGTATCGCCGGCAATGGCGGCCATCGTGTCCTGCATGATCGGTTGCAGCGATTCGCCGACCGCACGGGCACTGGCGGCCATGCTGTCCTTGAGCGCCAGCTCGACCGCAGCGGCCAGGCGTGCGTGTTCGGCGTCGGCCTTGGCGTGGAAACGCTCCTGGCTGTCGAGCAACTGCTGCTGGGTCTGGGTGCTGCGTTCCTCGATCGCCACGGTCAACGCATGCAGGCGCTCGACCAGGGCCGGCATCAGCTCGGCCTGCGCCTGCGCCATGCGGAAGGCCTCGGCACGCTGCCAGCCCTGCGAATGCGGGTGCAGGCTGGTGGCGATCTGCGCATCCAGCAGTTGCACGGTCTGCAGGCGCTCGCGCCGGCACAGCGCGGCCAGCAGGCCCAGCATCGCCGAGGTCGCCACGCCGGCGATCGAGGTGCCGAAGGCCACTGCCAGCCCTTCCACTGGCGCGCCCAGTGAGCCACGGATGGCCTGCAGGTCGGTGGCGCTTTCCAGCGCCAGACCGGTGCCGCGCAGGGTGGCCATCATGCCGAGCAGGGTGCCGAGCATGCCCAGCAGCACCAGCAGGCCCACCAGGTACGGCGTCAGTACCGGAGCGGGCAGGGCGATGCGCTCGCCATCCACCCGCAGCCGCACCGCGTTGCGCAGCCCGTCCGGCACCCGCGCCAGCCAGCCGGCCAGGTCGGCCTGCGCCGCGCCCGCGTCCGCGACCGCGACCGCCCGGCCAAGACCGAGCGTGGCCTGGCGATAGCGCAGTAGTTCCAGCGCACCGGCGCAGTAGCAGGCCACGATCACCGCCGCGACCGCGGCACCGACCGGATTGCTGCCCAGGTAACCCGCACCGATCCAGCACGCCGCCAGCAGGCCGGCAAGGAAGACAACGAAATAAAGACTAGTTCTGAACATGACGTCCCAGTTATCGGGGGCGAAGCGCTGCAAGCAGGCCTTCGATCGGTTGAAAACGAACATCCAGTTCGGCCAGCAGCACGTCCTGCATATCCTGGTGGAAGCGCGCCAGCCAGCCATCGCTGGGTCTGGACGGCGCCGCTTCCTCGGTGTCGCCTGCGGTCGGCGCTGGCAGCGCCGACTCGCGCAGGCGTTCAAAATGCTGTCCCAACAGCGCCGGCACCGCAGCCAGCAGGCTCTGCTCGCGCGGGCTCAGGGTCTGTTCCATCACCGCATCCACTTCGGCCAACCGCGCCAGTTCCGGCGAGAGGTGACCGAGCATGTCGCGCAGCCGGCCGCGCAGGCGCCCGGTGGAGGCCTGCATGGACCGCTGCAGGTTCACGCAGTGCTGGCGATGCGCGGCATAGTCATCGGCCAGGGCGCGCTTGCCCTCGGCCGGGGCCATGATCGCGGCGATCAGCACCGCGCGCACCCGTTCGCATTCGGCCTGTTCGGCACTGTCGAACACCGGCGCATCCGGCGGTACCGGCGGCAACCGTCCATCCAGCGCCCGCGACAACGCTACCGCCCGATTCCAATCCACCCATTGGCTGAGGCGATCGGAAATATCCGGGCTGGAGGTGGGCAACGGTCCGTCGGCAAACCCCGCCAGCAGGCGGATGAAGGCCGGTCCGGGCACCGACGGTCGGTAGGGGGCTTTCGCCATGGTTCCGGCTAAAAACCATGAATTTTACACCGGAATGACGATTTGCCTGTCTGAACGGGATCGGCGGGCGCCCCGTCGCGGGCCGTCAGCCCTTGCCCGTGCTGGCGCTGCGACGTCCCGACACGTGGGCGTTTCCCGGCACATGCCAGCGCCAGGGCAGCGCCACCGCCTTGCTGATCCCGATCCGCGGCCCCACCACCGGCGCGTCCGGCGGGTTCATCCCATCGCTGACGATGCGCACGCCCCGGTCATTGCGCACCAGATCGGCACCGTCCAGCGCCTTGGTGATGCCCATCGCCTGCGACAGCCGGCCTGGGCCACTGGCCAGATCGGCATCGCGGCGGATGGCCGGCCGCGCGGCACGGACCAGGTCGAGACCGTCCACCGGCTCCAACGCACGCAACAGAACGCCCCAGCCTTGCCCGACCTCGCCACAGACCGCATTGCTGCCCCAGTGCATGCCGTAGCTGAAATACACGTAGAGGTGCCCGGCCTCGCCGAACATGGTGGCCGTGCGCGCGGTCATGCCGCGATAGGAGTGGGCTGCCGGGTCTTCGCTGCCCGCATACGCTTCCACCTCGACGATGCGGCCGGCGCGGCCGTCGTCGCGCACCAGCAGCTTGTTCAACAGGTCCGGGGCGACCTGGGTCGGGTGTCGCTGGTAGAACGTACGGGGCAGGGTGATCCAGGGGTTCATGTCATTTCCTGCAGGTCGATTTCAGACGCATCACCACCACGCGTCACGACATCTCAACGTTGAATCGAATGCGCCGATGGCCCGCTGATCTGGTCGGCGAAATCGTCCGTCGCACGCACCAGCGCGTCGGCGGTGGCCGGTTCGGTAGCGCCATGCCCGGACAACACCATCTCCAACCGGGCCTCGGGCCAGGCACAGGCCAGGTCCCACGCGCTGCGGGCGGGGCAGATGATGTCATAGCGCCCCTGCACGATCACACCCGGCAGGTGGCGGATGCGGTCGATATCGCGCAGCAGCTGGCCATGCAGGAGAAACGCGTTGTGGCGAAAGTAATGCGCCTCGATCCGGGCCTTGGCCAACGTGTCCAGCGGATCGGCAGTGGAGACAGCATCGACGTCGTGTACCAGCGTGGCGGCGTTGTCCTCCCACCCCAGCCACGCTTGTGCGGCGGCGATCTGCGTGGACAGGTCGTCGCTGTCCAGGCGCTTCCAATACGCGGCAATCATCGCCCCGCGCTCTGCTTCCGGAATATGTGCCTCGTACCGTGCCCAACGCTCGGGAAACACCCAGCGCGCCCCGCCATCGGCCTCGTTGAACCAGCGGTTTTCCTCGGCGCGCCCCAGGTATACGCCGCGCACGATCAGCCCGGTGGCGCGCTGCGGATGGGTCTGTGCATAGGCCAGCGCCAGCGTCGACCCCCACGAACCGCCAAACACCAGCCAACGCGCGATGCCCAGGTGCGCACGTACCGCTTCGATATCGGCGACCAGGTGCGCGGTGGTGTTGTCATGCAACTCCCCGAACGGCGTGGAGCGGCCACTGCCACGCTGGTCGATCAGTACGATGCGATACCGCGCCGGATCGAAAAACCGCCGGTGGGTTGGCGACGCGCCCGCGCCGGGGCCACCGTGCAGGAATACCACGGGGATGCCGTCCGGCGTACCGCATTCCTCGACATGCAAAGTGTGCAGGCCATCCACCGGCAATGCGAACTCACGGTAGGGGGAGATGGCCGGATACAACGTACGCATGGGACGTCCTCGGGGGCAGGATAGGGCAGCATAGCGGCCCTCCCCGCCGCGGTCATCCTCAGCCCTTCGTTACCCAATGCACCGCCGCGAGCGCCGTTGCCAACCGCTGCTTGGCAACGTCGTTGGTGAATGGCGGCGTGCCTGGCGGGTCGTAGACGTCCGGACGGGTGCCGGCAACGATCAGGTCAATCGCATAACACGCCCCGTTGTGCACGGCGCGGTAGCTCTCCGCGGAGACGTAGTGGCTCATCGCCGCATCGCTGGCGGTGAAATGGGTGAAGCGCACTCCGCCTATCTCCGCCGTGTCCGACGGGCCGGTCGCCTCGTCGGGCGCGACGAGGCAGGCGGCGATGTCGGCTGCCGTATCGCTGCGGCCGATCCGCATTTCGGCCGAGGTGACGTCATTGGAGCCATCCATCACGACGGCGACAAGCGGCGTCCCGATGCTGCCCGCCGCCGGATACAGTTTCCAGGCATCCAGCGTCAGGTAGCTGCGCTTGAAATCATGTTCGACATGCGTGCCGGGAACCGCGCGGACCGCGATGCCCGGTACCGGCTCGGCAAAACCATCGCCGGCCTGGGTTCCGGGCACCGACGCTGCCGGGCCCGTATCTGCGGGCGGGGCGTCTGCGGCGGCCATGGAGGATGACGCGGTGACGACCACCGCCGGTTGCGGACTGCACGCGCTGACCATGGCTACCCACGCCGTACCCAGCACGAAAAATTGGACTGCCTGCTTCATGATCGACTCTGGTTTCCATTTACGCCGCACCAGAGCGTGCGCCAGCCCGCGTTAACGCCGCGCCATCTCGCGCACGGGCGCTATGCGGCCGACTGCAACGGCGCAGGCGGCGCCGGGCAGGGTGCCATGGCAAGCCTGTGCTCGCTGGCAAACGCATACAGTTCCGATTCGGCGCGGATCCCCAGCTTGTTCATCGCCGAAATGCGCTGCCGACTGATCGTGCTGATACTGCGATCCAGGCGTGCGGCGATCTGGGTGATGCTCAGCCCGGAGGCATACAACCGCAGCACCTCCAGTTCCTTCGGCGACAGGCAGGCACACAGCGAGCCGGTTTCTTCGTCGCCGTTGCAGAGCTCGGCGCGCAGCGAACTGCAGACATAGGCCGAACCGTTGAGGACCTCGTCGATTGCCCGGGGAATGTCCAGCAGCGAGCAGGCCTTGTCGATCACCCCGCGCACGCCGTTCTTCATCGCCATCCGCAGCGTCGGTACGTTGGTGAACATCGTCATCAGCACCACCGGCAACGCCGGGTGCCTGCGGTGGATCATCGCCAGCATCGCCTGACCGTCCGGCGCGGCGCCGCCGGGCATGGAAAAGTCCGTCATCAGCACGTCGCAGGGCGCACGCTCCAGCGCGCAGAGAAGCTCATCGGCGCAGGCGGCCTCGGCCACCACGCGGTAACGGCCCGCACCTTCCAGCAAGGCACGAACGCCCAGGCGGACAACGGGATGATCGTCGGCGATGATGACGCGGATGGGCACGGTGGAACTCCTGGCGGACAAGCGTGGAGAACGGCACGGCACCCTGCCGATCGCCCGTATCGCGATTCAGGCGGCCTGCACCCTGTTCTGAGCCGAAAGTCTGTGCACTTTGATTGTTGTTGTATATACAAATAGTGCGAAAGGGGCACTGCATCTTTTGAACTGATGAAGTGTGGCGCGCAACGCATACCAATACTTGCAAACACCTGCGGCGGCGACCGTTTTCACAGTATTTGCATGGCGCGATCGAGGGGCCGGATGGTCTCCTAGAACCCCGTCGGCTGGTGACCGCCCAGCGTCACCGGCCAGGCATCCGCTCCCACACGAAGATCCCCATGATGTTGTCCGTTTCATCGTCCGCGGCCGCGGCAAGGCACGCGGTATGAGCCGCTTTCGCCGTGTGCCGTTCGACGTCGAACCGACACTTCCCTCCGCTGCGCCACAGCCGCTGCTCTTCGTGCAGGCGCTGCGCCGACGCCTGATGCTCGAACGCAAGCAGCAGGACCCCATTCATTGCGCTGCGATCATGTCCAGGGGCAAGGTGCTGTGCTGGCTGGACACCGAGCACAACCTGGGCGTGCTGGCCGAGCCGTCGGCGATGTCGATGGCCCTGTTCCAGGCGGCGCTGGTGGGTCCGCAGCCCACCCTTGAGCTGCTGCCCGTTGCGCGCAGCCTGTTCGATGCGCAGGCGGCTCGATCCCGACCGGTGGCATTGCGTCCGCTGCTCTGGCAAGCGGGCCTGCATGCAGCCGGCGATGGTGCCCCGTTGCCACCGCTGCAGGACGACACCTGCCTGCGACTGCGTCGCTGGCCGGATTTCCGCGTACTGGCGCACCGTCACGACGACTTTCGGATCTGCGCGTTGATGATCCGGCATGCGCTGGATGTGGGTAGCTGCAGTTCGATCCTGGGCCTGCCCCGTGTGGAGG